>DLKK01000026.1:517-918 GCA_002478955.1 Treponema sp. UBA7590 | reverse complement strand
AGCACCGCCCTTTTAAGGCGGCTGTCGATGGTTCGAGTCCATCATAGCTCACAAAAAGACTGTTCAGTATTGAGCAGTCTTTTTTTTTTGTTTATATTTATTTCATGCCTAAATCATTTTCAACTTTGGCAACTGTCATCTCTATAAAACCGAGCGGAAAAAACAACTCTTCAGTAACTTTTCTGGCTCAGAACGAAGGAATTATTTATGCGACAATGTACGGCGGTCCGAAAAGCAAAATGAAGTCGCTTGTTTCGCCGTGGAATACTGGAACCGCATATTTTTCTGTCACATCCACTGGAAACTATAAAATCTCTGATTTTGACGTAAAAACATACAGACTTTCCTTCAGGGAAAACCTGCTGAAATTCTGGGCAGCTTCACTTGCGGCGGAAATCGCA
>DLKK01000026.1:0-459 GCA_002478955.1 Treponema sp. UBA7590 | reverse complement strand
CAAACGGTTTTCTGGACGGACTTGAATTTTGCACGGAAAATAAACAGTGTACGGCTGGGCTTATCAGGTTTTTATGGCGATACATTGCGCTTCTTGGGATTCAGCCAGATGCCTCAACATGCTGTTGCTGCGGTAAAAAAATCGAGGATGGAGCGTTTTTTAATGTTGCGGAAAATGGTTTTTGCTGCAAAAACTGCGCACAGAACAAAAGTCCGCTGGAAATTTCCCAGAACGGAATTGAATATCTTTCCGGAATTTCCAGATTAAGCCCAAAGGACGCAAGAAAAATTCATTTTTACAAGGAAAGCGTTTCTTCTGTGAAGCAGCTTGTTTTTTTTCTTATTGAAAATGCATGCGGAACTGAACTGGTTTCTTTAAAAACTGGAGCCGGAATATTGTAGATAGTCTAATGTGTTGAATTTTATAAATTCAACACACAAATTGAATAAGCTACCAGAA
>DLKK01000028.1 GCA_002478955.1 Treponema sp. UBA7590 | reverse complement strand
ATACCTATTACAACTTTTTTTCAAAAAAAGTCACTTTTTTTTGTTTTTTATTCTGCGATTTTCCATAGATTATGCAGAAACTGCCTGCGCGGGATTGAAGCCGCCGGTCGCAGACCGGTTGCGGAACAAAGTGCAGCAATGAAGGCGAATGCCGGAACGGCGCAAAGCCCGTTGCGGTGGTATTTTGCGCCCTTATGATACAAGTCCTTAAATTTATCGGAAAACCAGTTTTATTTCTTATTCATGTCAAGAACCGGAAGTTTTGTTTCTTTTGAATACAGGACGCCATCTTTTCCAAGCAGCAAATCTTTGCCACGGTAATTCACTTCGGCATATCCATTGGAAAATTCCGGGCACGAATAAATATAACTTTGCTCAAAAACCGCCGGAATCACAACATTGCAATACTTATCCATATATCCGAAAATCTTGATTATGTCCGGATGTGGGCCGCCGCTGCTCCTTCTTACCGTATACTCAAAAGATGCAAGTCCATCAGAAAAATTGGAGAGGAAATAGTTTGTTTCACCAAGAATATTGCCTTTTTTGTCAATGACCGCACTTTTGTGTTCACCTTCGGGCAAACCGTTTGTAAGAACCATAACGCCATCCCAGAAACAATACGCCGCGCGGTCACCGTTGTCCTGATATTCCCGGGGAACCTCAAAAACCAACCTGCCGTTCAGATCCATAAATCCGGTACGGCCATCCTTTAAAGTTACGGAAAAAATTCCATCATACAGATTGCCGGCGCTGGTACGTTCAATCTCATCACTTATGAGCTCGCCTTTTGAATTTATTAGGTAATAGCCATCATCATTTTCAATCAATGCAACCCCTCGATAAAAATTAGTCCCCCATAGAACATCCCACTCCTTCAGAGCTTCCTGCTTCAAATCCCTTGTTATATAAGTTGAATTCCATTTCATTGAAATATTGATATAACAATCTTTATCATCAACATAAAAACGCGATGGATATACGTTCCAATTCAAAATCGCCTCAACTTTTGTATCCAGTTTTTTTATTCTTTGCTCTTTTTGACCATCATCATTTATATAAGTAAAATACACATACTCGTCATTAGCAGGAGTCACATGCAAAGCCTTATCAAAACAGATTGTATCAGTCGGGACAAACAAGTCTGTAACATATTTATGAGCAAAACAAAATGTTCCAAAAACAAAAAATAAAACCACTGCGATATTTTTTTTCATACTTTTTCCTTAAAAAAAAGCTGTCCAGCAAAGTTTTATGCTCAATATTCTTTTATATTAAGTTATAAATGTGCAAAATTGTTTTAATACAAAAAAAAATCACAAAAACAAAACCGGACAGCTAAAATTTCTTTATCGTGTCACTTTCTGATAATACATCTTTGAATAATTTTTGCGGAATGCACCTTCAACCCCAGCCAATGATGTTGAATAATCAACACTAAGGCCTCCGTTATCGCTCCAATTTCCGCTGCTATTATCAGCCATGTAAAATCCGCCGTTTTCAGAGGCAACCAACAAGGCGCAATGCTCGGCAACTTTACCACCACCCATGAAACAGACATAAACAGAACCTTTTTCAATCACCGAGGAATCATATTTTCCTTTCGGATCAAGGTTTGCAATATGCTGAGCGCAGGTTTTATCCTTTGCCTCGCCTGCAAAATACTTAGCATAATTAACGCCAACATCCCTTAGAACACTTTGAACATAATCATCACACTGCATTTCACCAATTTTATAATCAATACTGCCGTCTTTTAAGTCAGAATTGATTTTTCTGGCAATTTGATGCGCAAGATAATTTTCATCATTCCTAAGAAAGTTTGAATTCAAGTCTCCGCTATCAGCAAGCGCGTACAAGGCATCAGTCGTATCATCGTAACCCAAATCAATGAAATGTTTCTTGCTGCTATATGGGTCTTTTTTATCGATTGCGCCCCGAGCCTTATCCGCTGCCTCTTTCGCCCGCTTTGACGCCTCTGCCGCATCAGCCCCGTCCGAAATGCCTGTCTGCCCAAATTCATCTGTCTTTGAAACAGAATCTGAACCGCCACTTATAAATCCAGTCAAAGAGCTATACGCCCTGCCATCGACAACAATAACCCGCTCTTGATTTAAATACCCAAGACTTCCACTGAGCGCACTATATGCACGCGAAGGTTTTTGCGCCGCACTTTTCGGCCGCGAGCCAGGCTTAGAATATTTTCCGCCAGAACTGGAACCGCCATACGCTCCCGAACCAGATTTTCCCGGAGAACTTCTGCTCCCTCCACCACCAGAGCCTCCGCCATAACCACCATTCAACTGAAGTAATTCAGCAAAACTCAATTCTCTTGAAGTTTTCATTAGAAATTTCATTTCTGCTCCTAAATTGATTTATTAGGCGAACAAAAAAAAACAATAAACGCGTACGCTACAAACAAAACACAACCAACCGCCTATATGTTTATAGTAAAAAAGAAGCAGAAAATGAAATGAATCACAAAAAAATTTACTTTTTTAAATAAAAAATTGAACAAGCTACCAGAAAAAGCACGTCAATTCGTCATGCGGAGCGTAACAAGGTATCGGACTAAGCTATCTCTCCGAATGACTCGGTTGCCGTTTGCTTTTTCTTCCCGCCTATTCAATTTATGGATTCAGCGCAAGAACTCAAATTTTCTACAATTAAATTCAAGGGGTTTTATATGCGAAAAGATTTTGGGGCAAAACCGATGCTTTATCCTATGCCGGTTTTTATGATTGCAACTTATGATGAAAACGGAAATCCTGATGTGATGAACGCTGCCTGGGGCGGAATTGCAGATGACACAAAAATAAATATCTGCCTTAGCCCGGAACATAAAACTGTAAAAAATATCCAGGCGGGAAGTGATTTTACCGTCAGCATGGCTACGGCGAAAACTATTGCGGCCTGCGATTACGTTGGCCTTGTTTCTGCCAACAATGAACCTGAAAAAATCAGAAAATCCGGCTTTCATTTTGAAAAGAGTCAGAAAGTCAACGCGCCTGTGGTTAAGGAACTTCCGATGGTGCTTGAATGCAAGACAATCAGTTTTGATGTTCAAGGTTGCCGGCTTCTTGGTGAAATTGTGAATGTTGCGGCCGACGAGTCGATTCTTACAGACGGAAAAATTGACGTAAAGAAACTTGATCCGGTTACATACGACAGTGTGAACCATAAATATATCCGTCTTGGCGAAGCTGTTGCAGACGCTTTTAAAATCGGACTTACGCTTAAATAAATGGAAATTGTTGCTGCAAAAGTCTTTGCAAATACGCGATTCCTGGAATAAAATTATATTATGGAAAAATTAACGTTCAAAAAAAATGGCTTGATTTATACAGACGACTTTAAGGTTGTTGTTGGAATAGACTCTGATTCAAAGGAATTTACTGGAACAGTTCCAAATGGAGTTGTTTCTGTTGAGGAAGAAGCTTTTTCATGCTGTGACCTTAAGGAAATTTGTCTTCCTGATTCTGTAAATTACTTGGGAGCAAATCTTTTTTGCAACAGCACGGAACTAGAGTCAGTGCGGCTTCCTGCAAACCTGAAAATTCTTCCACCTTTTTTGTTTTGTGGCTGCAAGTCACTTAAAAAAGTGGAGATGCCTCTTGAGATACAAGATTTTTCAGAAGGTCTGTTTGCGGAATGTGCTTCTCTTGAAGAAATTCCGTTCCGCTATGGAATAAAAACTTTGCCGGAAAACGTTTTTGATTCTTGTTCCGCCATAAAATCTTTGATAATTCCAGACAGCGTAACAAAAATTTGCGCAAACGCGATTTCAAACTGCGGAAACCTGGAGACAATTGTGCTTCCTGCAAAACTTGAGTTGCTTGAAAAAGACTGGATTTCAAACTGTCCAAAGCTAAAGCATATCCGCATAAGCGAAGAAAATCCTTTGTTCAAGACAGACGAGGAAAATAGTGTGCTTTACAAGATTGTTGACGGTGAAAAAATCACTCTTTTAACGCTCAAAAATAAATCTGAGGAAAGTCTGCCGGGCTTCAAGGAGCCTGACACGGAAAATTCAATTATCACTTTTGACGAAAACGAAGACGAAACTATGGATGATACAAATATTTTTAATTCTGAACCTGAAAATCCAAAAAATGATTCAGAAAAAAATTCAGAGATGGACGCGCGCCTTGCAGAAATTCTTGGACAAAACAAGATGTATGATGACGGCGATTTTTCAATAATGGATATTCCTCAGGCTTCGGAGGAAGAAATTGATTCAAGCATTTTAAAGTCAACTGAGCCGGAAGAGGAAAAATACAAGAATGATTCGGCGATTCAGTTTGAAATTCCTGCTGATGAGAAAAAAGATTCCGGGGAAAACATGGAAAACAAGCTGAAAGATATTCTTAGCCAGAATGTCGGTGATTTTTCTATAGAAGATATTCCTGTTGCGTCGGATGATGAAATTGCCGCAAACAGAATCATTGAGCCGGCAAAAGCGCCTGAACCGGAGGATGAGACGGAACCTGATGAGGAAATTCCTGTTGTTTCTGGAAAAACAGTGGAAAATCCGGAACTTGATGACAAGGCATTTATGCAGAATCTTGTTTTTGAGACACAGAAAGTTCTTCAGCAGAACACAGGAATTGAAGGCGACCAGCGGATTCTTTTTGTTTTTGCGGAAAATCTGATTTCAACTCCTCTTGGCGAAAAATTTTCTGTAAAACTCCAGAACTGCTGCAAAAGGCTTGCTAAAATCCATAAATTCACAAGTATTTATTATTTTTACAATACGCGGCTGGAAAACGAGAAATTCCGGAATCAATTTATGGAATTTATTTCGGATAAAGATGTTCTTGTGGCTTGCGAAGGCGCGAATCTTTACGATATTTCAGACAGGACAGTTGCTTTCTGCGGATTTGTGAAAATTTCACTTACAAAAGAAGATATTCTGCAGGAAATGAAAAATGCAAAGAATCCTGACTGGAAGCCGCTCAAACTTATTATTCAAGATAACCTTGAGGAATAAGCCGAAAACTTCTATAATTTCGTAAAGGAAAAAGTTGAAGGTTCAATTTATTTTATGGATTTCGCTACAGTAGAATGTCTTGTCCAGTTGGGATTTTCACAGACTGAGGCAAAAGTTTATTGCACAATGGTCTCGGAAGAAAAGATGAATGGTTACCAGATTGCAAAATCTTTGGGAACTTCCCGTTCGTCTGTTTATGCTGCGCTTGAAAATCTTCTTGATAAAGGCGCAATTGTTTCGATTCCGGGGCAGACAAGCGAATATGCGGTGATTGAACCTGTTCAACTGATTGATAAAATCACTTCAAAATATAAAAAAAATGCTGAAACGGCGAAAAATATGCTGGAGCAGCTTTCGCGGAAAAGGCGCGCCTCGAATTATTTTTGCAATATCCAGGGAAGGCAAAATCTTGTTGATGAGATGAAGTCTATGATTGATGTTGCCTCAAAAGAAATTCTTATAAATTCCTCGATGGATTTAAAATCTCTTGTTGAAAAGCTGGATGCGGCAAAAAAACGTGGCGTCAGAATTATTATCTTTAGCTGGCTGAACCTTGACCTTTACGATTTGGATGTTGAATTTTATTGCAACGATGTGAGTTTCTCGAAATCATCGGAGAAACGTTTTATCATGGTTATTGACAACAATTCGTGTATTCTTTGCAGTAATGACAGAAACGAATTTATTCCGTATAAAGAAATTGTAAAAAATGATATGAATTTGCGTTCTGTGCTTACTTCCGAGGACAAAGATTTTCTTGGAGTTCGCACAGACAACCGTCTTCTGGTGAATCTTATGGCGGAACATATTCATTTTGATATTTATCTGAACAAGCTGCGCATAAAAAATGGCGGCGAAGTAATAACTCCGGACATTTATGTTAATTCAATAATGGAAAACGGGGATTAAATTTTTCGCTGGGTGGGAAAATGGCATACGTAAAAAATCTTTTTGATCAGAATTTTATTCAATATGCAAGTTATGTTATCCGGGACAGGGCGATTCCTGAGCTTGTGGACGGTTTAAAGCCGGTTCAGAGGCGGATTTTGCATACACTCTTGGTTACAGATGATGGACGGTTCCATAAGGTTGCCGGAGTTGTTGGTGACTGCATGAAATTTCATCCGCACGGAGATGCTTCTATTTATACAGCTCTGGTGAATCTTGCCAACAAGGAACTTTTTATCGACAAGCAGGGAAACTACGGAAATATTTTCACTGGACATCCTGCGGCTGCGCCTCGTTATATTGAATGTAGAATTAGGCCGATTACAAAAGAAATTCTTGTCACAAATTCTGCAATTACAGAATATGTTGACAGCTACGATGGCCGGAACAAAGAGCCTGTTATGTTTCAGGCGAAACTTCCTGTTGTTCTTATTACTGGCGCGGAAGGAATTGCGGTCGGCATGAGCACTCAGATTATGAGCCACAATGTCCATGAAGTGATTGAGGCTGAAAAAAAATGTCTGCGTGGCGAAGAATTCCAGCTTTTTCCGGATTTTCAGACAGGCGGGCTTATTGACTGCTCAGAATACAAAGATGGGCTTGGAAAACTCATAACCCGCGCAAAAATCGATGCTTCCGATGAAAAAAAGATTGTGATTACAGAACTTCCATACGGTTCTACAACAGAATCGCTTATTGAATCAATCGAGAAAGCCGCAAAAAATGGAAAAGTAAAAATTGCCTCAATAAATGATTTTACGGCGCAGACTGTAAGCATTGAGATAAAGCTTCCTCGCGGAGTCTACGCAAAAGATGTTATTGATTCACTTTACGCGTTCACTGACTGCGAAAAAACGGTCTACTGTAATCTTCTTGTAATAAAAGACAATATGCCGGTTCAGATGACGGTTACTGAAGTCATAAAATTCCATGCGAAACAGCTTGTGCGCGTTTTGAAGGAAGAACTTGAATACGAAAAACAGCAGCTTCTGGAAAAACTTCATCTTAGGACGCTTGAACGGATTTTTATTGAAGAACGAATCTACAAAGAGATTGAGCAGATGAAAACTGAGGAGACTGTGATAAAAGCGGTAAAAAAAGGTTTTGTTCCTTTCAAGGAAGAGCTTTTGCGCAATGTTACAGACGAGGATGTTGACCATCTTTTGAAAATTCCAATCCGACGCATTTCTTTGTATGATATAAATAAAAATCGGAAGGAAGTCCAGGCAATCAACGCGCGGATAAAAGAAATAAACAGGCTTTTAAAGCATCTTGTTGATTACGCAATCAGCTATCTGGATGGAATAGAAGGAAAACTTGATTCAAAAAGCATAAACCGCCGCACAACTGTCACAAATATCAAGACTGTTGATGTGAAATCTGTTGTCCGCCGCGACACGCCTTTAAAATACAATGCTGATTCTGGATATTTGGGAACGGCTGTTCCTGGTGGTGAGGAAATTATGAAAATCACTCCGTTTGACCGCATAATTTATGTGCGGAAAAGCGGAATTTACACAGTCACAGAAGCGCCTTCAAAAGTTTTTGTCGGACCAGAACTCCGTTATTGTGGTTTTGCCGACAAGGAAAATCTTTCAAAAATCCTTTTTACAGTTATTTACCGAGATCCGAAAACCCAGTTTGTCTATGTAAAAAGATGCAAAATCGGTGGATATATAATGAACCGCGATTATTTTTTTGCGCCGGATGGAATGGAAGTTCTTTTTGTTGAAACTAAAAAAGATTTTAAATTCACGTTGAATTATGTTAAAAAGCCAAAAATGAAGGTTCTGAAGGAATCTTTCAAGGCTTCGGATTTTGCGGAAAAAGGCGTAAAAGCTCAGGGCGTGCGTGTCGCTGCAAAAGAAGTTCTCTCTGTGGAAGTAGGAAAATAAGTGAAAATTCTTACGGAACAAGTTGAATCGGAATTTACTGTAAAAGGCTCAAGGTTTCTTTCAGAGCTTTTTCCGTGTGAAAAACAGTCGGATGCAAGAAACATTGTGAAAGCGCAAAAAACAAAATATCCAGATTCGACGCATGTTGTGCACGCATTTGTTCTGGGGCTTTCTGGAGAGATTCTTGGAATGAGCGATGACGGCGAGCCTTCTGGAACTGCCGGGCGCCCCGCGCTTGATGTGCTGAAAGGTTCTGGCTGCACAAATATTGTTCTTACAATAACCAGATGGTTTGGCGGAACTTTGCTTGGAACTGGCGGACTTGTAAAAGCTTATGGCGATGGCACAAAGCAGGTTCTTCTTGCGGCGGAAAATCTTGCTGCGTTCGAGGAATATGTTGAAAAGAAAGGATTTTCGTTTGCGGCGGATTACACTTTGTTTCAGGTTGTAAAGCGGATTCTGACAGATTTCAGCGTTTCTGATGTGTCGGAAGAATTTGGAACGGATGTGAAAGTTTCCGGAAAAATAAAATCAGACGAATTTGATTTGTTTTCCCGGAAATTAAAAGATATTTCGAACGGTAAAATTATTTTGTAAGAAGCACAATGTTCGGAATTTCAGATTTTATGCTTTCACGTTTGAAAAGATATTTCAGCGGATGGATGTCAAAAGCGTTTATTGCCCAGCCACCAACTTCATCAAGATTGATTATGTTTACGCTGACCGGATGCTGAATAGGAAAAATAACTGCCTCATCAAGTAAAAGCTGCTCTGCCTTTGCAAGAGTTATGTTGTGGTTTTCGTCTGTGTAAAGCGCGGCCTCATCCAGCAGATTATTGAAATCTTTGTTGTTCCAGCCAGTTACATTCATTGTGGAATTTCCGCGGAAAAGTTCCAGAAATGCAAGCGGATCCGCAAAATCGCCTATCCAGTTGTAACTGAAAAGATCAGCGTCAGTTTCTTCAATTTTGTCCAGATATTCATATTCAGGAAAAAGAATTGTTTCAAGCTCGATTCCCAGAGGTTCCCAGGCATTTTTTAGAATTTCAGCCTTTTTTTTCATATAATCAGTGTCTGTAATTGCAAAACGAATTTTTATCCGTTGGTCTTCAGGCATTTCAAGTTCTTTTCTTGCTGATTTTATAAGGATTTTGGCCTCAAGGTTATCGGTGAAAGAATAGCCTTCAACTTTCGGGTAGCCATTAAGCGCATAAACCAGAGTTTGCGCCTGGACATAAGTGTTTGCGCGCAGCTCATCCCATGGTGTTGATTCCAGCAATGCGCGACGCAGATTCAGATTGTTAAAGACCGAATTCTCGGTGAATTTGAAGAAAAAATATTGTGTCGCAAATTCTGCGCTCAGATGGATGGAATCTTTTGAAAGAAGCGTCTTTTCATCAAAAGAACTTGCAATCCAGTCGGCAGAACCTGTGTTGTATGCAAAAACGTTTTCCTTTTCATCATTTGAAAGAAGAATTGTGATTTTATCCATTTTTGTGTTTTCTGAATCGTAGTAATTCTCGTTTTTTTTCAGGATGATTTTATTCTCATTGCGCTCCGCAAGGCAGAACGGCCCGCTGAAAACTGAAAGGTCATCCGCGGTCACAGAAAAACTTGGCATGCAAAGAATTTTTGGAAGGTGAGAAGCCGGAGTTTTCAAATGAAAAGAAATTGTGTTTTCGTCAAGCGCATAAATTCCGACAATTTCCGCATCTCCTTTGTTTGTGCGGAATTCCTCCGCGCCCTGCACAATGTCTAAAAGAGATGAAAATGGCGCGCTCTGCGTTGATAAAACTTTTAGAAAACTTTTGCGGATTGTGTCTGCGGTGATTGGTTCGCCGTTACTGAATTTAATTCCTTCCCTTAGCTCAAACGTCCATCTTTTTTTGTCGCGAGAAATCCTGTAGTTTTTTGCTATTGCGTAGACTGGCTCAAGCGTTATCGGGTCATAGGAAAAAAGACCTTCATAAAGCCCGGTTAAAATTTGTGCTTCCGCGGAATAATTTGCTGTCCGTGGATTCAGGTTGTAATTGTGGCTCGCCTCAATTATCACAAAATCTTTTTCTTCGGAAGGTTTGTCTGAAAAATCATCTTCCTGAAGATTTTCCTGCGCAAATAAAAATGCGCTTCCAAGCAAAAATGCCGCTAGAATTCTTTTTTTTGTGTTGAAAAATTTAAATTTCATCTTTGATTCCAAGTTTTTTCATCTGTTCCTGTTCTTCAATGTAGCCAACATATTCTGAACGTTTTTGGATTGCTTTTACAATAACATTTTTTACGGAGATAAGATCGATTTTCAGGCCTTTGATTTTGCTCCGGTCATGCGCATCAACATTCTGCTTGAAAAATTCGTCAGCAGCGGTCAGGATTGTAAGAATTTCCTGATTTTCTGTTATGCTTTTGTTCAGATAATCAAGAATATTCTGCTCTGGATAAGTTTTGATTTTAGAAAATTCTGTGCCATAAACATTTGAAAGCGGCGTAAAAAATGCGGCTTTCCGTGCTAGTGTAGAGATAAAAATATTCATGTCAACGCTTCGATGGCTTTTTGAGTCTTTTTTGGGGTCAACTATTATAAAATCGTAAACTAACGGCGGCTCTGAAAGATTGAAAATTTTTCTGAGCGCTTTGACAATTTTTCGGAAAAAAGTGTTTTTCTGGTTTTCGATGATATTCACATTTGTCTGTATTTTGTCGGAAATTTGAGAGTAAAGTTCCCCAAGTCCTGAAAGAATATGCAGACATTCCAGAAGATACTGCTTGTAGTCAACGGAAACTTTTTTGCTTTTTTCAGTTTTTACGGTTATTGCAAGACGGGCGAGCGTCTGTTCCTGAAGAGCCTTGCAGTTTGGCGCAAGATCTTCCGCTGCGATTTCCTGGACAAGTTCCGTGTAATAAGGTGTTTTTCCCAGAATTGCAGAAAGATTTTTTTTGATTTCGGCAATTTCATCCGCCTGCGAGTTACTTGCTTTTTCCTTGTTGAATTTCGGGTGTTCGATTACATCATGGCGAATCTGGACTTTATATGCCTCGCGCTGAAATGTCATCAAATCCTTTAAAATCTCATTTATTTCAGCAACGGCTTTTGCGCTTTTTGAAATTGAGTCATTTATCAGGCTTACGGTGATTTGCGGCGCGTTATGACGGATTTCCTGAATCAATGTTGCAAGCATGCGCGAATTTGTCCGCGAGTTATTTATTGTCATGTTGTTCCACTGGAACGCATTGTTCAGGTCAAGAAGTTTTTTTATGCGTGAAATATTTATGTAGTCAGTTGAAAATTTTACATAAGTACAAACGTAATCCAGCATGCTCTCATAATTTGAAAAACGGGAACCCATTACAACAGAACGTTCGCTTTCTACAAAATGGGAATCGTCCGGACTCGCAATCTCAGAGATTTTTATTTCAAGTTTGTATGGATCTGGCGTTATAAGGCTTCGTTTTATCAAAGTTTCGTAAATATTTTTTACACAGGTATGAAGAAGCCGGTAATGCTCAAGCATTTTTGGCAATGATTCAGAATTCAGCCAGTCTGATTTTGCCTTTAGCGCGTCTTTTAGTTTGTCAGTAAATTTTAAGGAGTCTGCCATATATATATTATCGGGCATTTTCGGGAAAAATCTACATTTTTATCGTGAATAATTCAAGCTGATTTTTATGAAATTCATTTAAAATCGAGCTTTTATTCCCAGAGAAATCATTGCCGCATTCAGGTTGTTGCCGGAAAACACAGAGCAGGGAAGATAAAATTTAAGTTCCGGGCCGGCCTTTAATTGTCCTGTGAATTTGTAAAGATATGCGAGATATGCGTCAATAAAAAGAAAATTCGCGTCTTTCCAAAAATATTTGTTGATTTCCGCGACATCATCAGAGGCGGAATTTCCATTGAAACCTGCGTCGCTTCCATGTACAGAATGAGAAAGAACCGCAAAACGCGCCAAAACTGAAGGACCGATTCCAGCGTCAAAAAAATGTTTTTCAGCTGGATTAAAAGTAAATGTCACAGGAAAATCAAAAAGAAATGAAAAAGCAGTTGCAGTCCGGTTTTCTATTTCTGCAGGATACGCTCCGTTCTTATTCCAAAGATAATAGTTTGTGAAAAATGAAATCCGTGGCTGGAAAGAAATAAACGTTTCTTTCGGGAAAACAACTCCAAATGACAATGGATAGACAATCGGGGCTGGCGCGCTGTTCTTGGGGTTATCTGTGTTTACAATCAGAGTAGGCGCAAAAGATACCGTGAAATCTACAGTTTTTGCGGAAACCGCCAGGCAAAACCCTGAAAGTACAAAACAAAAAAGAAAAATTTTTCTCATATTTTTACCAGTTGAATTCATTTTTATACAAAATTTCATTTAAGTCCACACAAATAAAACCGCTTCTCGCGATTGTGTAAAATGAATTTTCTTCCCAGGAAGCATAAAGATTTGTTCCGGAAATTGCAAATTCCTTGTAATAAAATCCAGAAGGCAATTTCGGCAGTTTTAATGCTATATTTTTTCCGTGGTTTAAAATCCTGTTTTCAAAAAGCGCACCGTTCAGATAAAAAGTTCCATCCGTAAAAAGGCAGGCTGTCCAAGTGTCGCTAAGAATCGCGGTAGCTTCAAGAATTTCGTTTTCAGCGCGGTTCCTGTTGCTTTCAAAAATACGCGGAGTATGTCCTGACGCGGTTTTTACTTTTATGGAACAGGAAAAATTTTTAGGCAAAGAGGAAAGCAGTTTTTTTATTCTTTTTGGAGTTTTTGAAAAATCTTCCGGCGATTTTGCGTTCCTGAATTCTTTTTCCGTTGTTTCGGTTATAAATATGGAATTTTCAGCGGTTTTTGGCGAAATAGAAGTCAGCTCGGTTTTTGGCTGGAACGTTAAATATGAAAAACTGATTTTTTCGCTTCCATTGCCAGAATCTTTTACGCTGCAAGTCCAAAATTGACCGTCCCAGATAAAATCTGTGATTTCCGCAGTTGATGGAAGTCCGAGATTTTCTACAGTCAAAACCGGGTAGCAGACATTTTGTTCCGTGTTAAACTGAACCAAAAAAGTGTGCATTGAATTTTCCAGGAAATTCTGCCGGTTAAAAAAAGAATTTCGGTAAACCGAAAAAATTGGCGTGTCATCATAAAAAACAAGATTTTCCTGCGTTGAATTTGAAAAAATCTCAGAATCGCAGTAAAGATTTATCTTATCATCCTCAAAAACCAGAATTCCTGTGCGGTTTACAATGGCAAATCCTTTTGGAATTGAATCATATTTTGAGTCCTGTACTGAAATATCAGAAATTCTTGTGGCTTCTGTCCACGGCTTGAAAGGAATCTGCGGAACTGAAGAAATTCCTTCCGCTTTTTTTAAATTACCGTCAGAAAAATAATACCAGCTGTGCTTTGCTTTTGTCTCGCTGATTTTTTGACCATCGAATTTTGGCTCGTTTTTTTTGCATGAAAAAAATATTGTAGAGAAAACGATTATTGCGGTAATTCTTTTTGCATTTATTTTCATATTTAAAGTTTATATCGGTAAAGAATTTATCGCAAGTGAAAAACTTGAATTGCTTTCCGCATTGACAGTTATTATCTTTGAATCCTCGTAAAAAAGAAACTGGTTGATTTTCTGTTTTGAAAGAATGAAAATTTTGTTTTTTGTGGAAAAATTCTGCGGAACGTAATCGGAAAAAATCTTTTTTTCTGGAAATTCTGCAAAAAGTTCAGTTGCGTTGAAGGCGCATGTTTTTTTCTGGGAAAGTTTTGTTGCGGAAAAATTGCCTTTTTCAATAGAAATCAGAATACTCTGCTGGTCTAAAAGCCATGGATTGTAAAAAATTTCGTTTTTTTCAGATTTTTCTTTTATTGTCTGCGAGAATTTTTTCCAGTTGAACCGGGAAGCATAATTTTTTGCCGCGTTTTTTGAATTCACTTGTGTTGATGAAAGATAGAATTTTTTAAGGCAATCCGCGGAAAATCCGCTTTCCCACGAAAGATTATCCTCAAAAGGAAAAATCATTCCTGCCGGCTTAAAAAATTGAAAACCCGAATTCACCGGCCACGCAAGAACTGAAACGGGTGCTGAATCCTCGAGCTCTATCGTGATATTTTTTTTGTCCGCGCCGACGCTGAAGTTTTCTGAGCCGTCAGCTATTGTGACCGTTATATTCCACAATTCAATTTCTGGCAGTTCGGAGGAATGCTCCGGCGGCCACTGCGGTAAAGAAATTTCTTTTATGGAAGAAACCTGTTGCGTGCAAGAAATGCTTGTCAGAAGCGCACCCGCACAAAAAAGCGTAAAAAACGCGTGTTGAATTTTCTTGATTTTCTGCATGACTTTATATCGCGCAAAAAATCAAAAAATGGAAATAAATCACAAAAAATTATCTGTTTTTTGCAATTTCTTTTTGGCAAAGCTGGTCGCAGATTTCGTTGTATTCAATTCCTGCGTGTCCTTTTACCCAGTTCCAGTTTACGTCAAGGGCGGAATTTAATTCGTCCAGCTGAATCCATAAATCCTGATTTTTTACCGGCTTTTTGTCCGCGGTTTTCCAGCCTTTCAGTTTCCAGTTTTTAATCCAGACTGTTATTCCGTTTTTTACGTATTGGCTGTCAATGTTTATTTTGACCGGAAGTCCGCTGAATTCTTTTGTGTTTTTTACTATAGAAAGCGCATTGATTGCCGCAGTAAGTTCCATTCTGTTGTTCGTTGTGTTTTTTTCACCGCCAGAAAGCTGTTTTGCCTCGCCGTTGAAAATCACAACAACGCCCCAGCCTCCGGGACCAGGATTTCCAGAGCATCCGCCATCTGTATAAATTGTTACTTCATTCATATTTTTAGTGTAAAGAAAAAGTTCAGTATGGTAAATGTTGTGTTTTATTATTTTAGTATATAGCTTGAATGTCGAGTTTTATAGATTCAACATAAAATTGAATCAGCTACCAGA
>DLKK01000053.1:17070-20722 GCA_002478955.1 Treponema sp. UBA7590 | reverse complement strand
TGGAGCAAATTGTAAATCTGGCGAAAGCGATTTTTTCTGAATCACTAAAAAATTCAGCATTAAAATCTTTAGTTGTTATCCACAATTTCAATTGGAATCCCTGCGTTCTTGTATCTTGAAAAAAGGTTTCGCTGCGTCCAGAACCGGCTTAGGATTTGCGGAAGAGGCATTTTGTCCCGCTTTATGGCTCGCTTTAGCCGCACAAAAAATGACGCTTTTACAAAAATGATTTTGCGGCACATCCTTAAAAGTTCCGGCGTCTTGTAAAGGACAGTTGCGTTCAGGACAATGTTCCGGCCTTCATTTTCTTTTATTATTTTTTTAGTTTCTTCTATTATAATCGGGTAAATTATGGATTCCTGTTTTTTTAAAAGCTCAGGGTGAGGAAAAATCAGTTTTCCTAGATTGCGTCTGTTTAAGGTTCCGTCCGGATTTTTGAGCGGAATATTTTCTGCGGCCGCTTCTTTTTCAAATGCATTTAAAATCTGTGGCGTTGCCGTTTTTATTGCGCTGTGGACTTGCTCGTCAGCGTCAAGGCAAAGCCATCCGTTTTTTTCATATTGAGAAGAGATAAAATTTTTTCCGGCAGCCATTTGTCCTGTAACGCAGATTATCAATGGAATTCTCCCCAGTTTTTGCCGTGCTCAATGCTTACGCGGAGCGGAATATTTAATTTTACAGCATTTTCCATTTTGTCTTTTACAAGAGCAATTGTTTCTTCAATTATTTTCGGCTCATCAGGACATTCAAGAATCAATTCATCATGGACTTGAAGAAGAAGCTTTGCTCCGTTGTTTATTTTATCCAGCGCGGAATTTACTCCAATCATCGCTTTTTTTACAATATCAGCGGCAGACCCCTGAACCGGCGTGTTGATTGCCATTCGCTCTGCGCCGGCTTTTTCAACTTTGTTTCTGCTGTTGATATTTAAAATCGGGCGGCGGCGGCCAAGAATCGTTTCGACATAACCGTTTTCTTCTGCCTTGGAAATTGTCTGAGCCTTGAAATTAGTTATTCCTGCATAGTGCTGGTCGTAGCTTGAGATAAACTGAGCGGCCTGCGTCCGGGAAATTCCCAAATCATTTGCAAGCCGGAACGCGCTCATTCCGTAGATAACCCCGAAATTTATGGTTTTTGCTGTGCGGCGCATTTCGGGTGTTACATCTTCCGGTTTTACACCAAAAATAAGGGCGGCGGTTGATTTATGGACATCTGTTCCGTCAATAAATGCCTGGCACATATTTTTGTCGCCAGAAAGATGGGCAAGCACAACCAGCTCAATCTGCGCATAGTCGGCGGAAATAAGGACTTTGCCTTCCGGTGCGGTGAATGAGCTTCTGATCCGGCGTCCGGCTTCGCTGCGCACAGGAATATTCTGAAGGTTCGGTTCCCGGCACGAAAGCCGCCCGGTTGCAGTTCCTGTCTGCACAAAATCCGTGTGGATTCTGCCGTTTTTGTCTGTCATTGCCGGAAGAGTTTCCACATACGTTGACTGAAGTTTTGAAAGCTCGCGGAACTCCAGAATCATTTTTGGAACGGAATCGTAATGCGCAAGTTCCTCCAGCACAGAAGTGTCTGTTGAGTAGCCGGTTTTTGTCTTTTTTTCAGGCTTTAATTTTCGTTCATCAAAAAGGACAGTCTGAAGCTGTTTTGGCGATGCGATATTGAACTGATGGCCGACTTCTTTGTAGATTTCGTTCTCAATATTTTCAATTCCTTCTGTAAGTTCCACGTTGTATTTGTCCAGGGCTTCGTTGTCAAGATGAATTCCTGTAAGCTCCATGTTTGCAAGAATCGGAAGAAGCTGCATTTCCAGCTCAAAAAGTTTCTGCCGGCGTTCGTCCTTGAATCTTTCAGAAAGGAATTCCCACAGCTGAAGCGTAAAATCCGCGTCCTCTGCCGCATAAGGAACGGCCTGCTCCAGCGGAACATCAGCAAAAGTCTGGCCTTTTTTCACAATGTCAGTGAATTCAATTCCCTTAAGATGCAAAAATGTCTCGGAAAGCCATTCAAGGCTGTAGGAATTTTTTCCGTTTCTGTCTGGATTCAAAAGCCAGGTTGCAATCATTGTGTCAATCAGATTGCATTTGTATTCAATTTTGCCGTTTTCAAAAAGTCCGTTTGTGGCCAAGGCTTTCAGGTCGAATTTTCCATTGTGCATGATGATTTTTAAGTTCGGCTCGTCAAAAATGCGTTTTAGCTCCAAGAAAGCTGATTTCTTTTCTATTTTTTCTGAGTCAAAAAGCGACTGTTCATCCTGCGCCAAAGGAACATAGACAGCGCTGCCTTTTTTGTAGCAAAGGCTGAAACCTTGAATTTTGCAGCTGATTGTGTCCAGGCTGTCTGTTTCGCAGTCAAATGCGAGTGTTTTTGCGGGATTTTCTGCGCCAAGAGCTGCGTTGATGAATTCTTTGAGTTCAGAAATGTTCTGGAGCGCGGTGTAGTTTCCTTTGTTCTGTACAGGCGGTTCTGCGCCGGGCTGAAAATCAAAGAAATCGGCAAGATGCGCGGGGCGTTGCGGGGTGTCCCCGCTAGAGAGGGTAGGCGAAAATCTGGCAGGTTCGCTTTGCGGAGCTGACGGAGTTGAGCCGAGGGGGAGAACTTGTTCTTCCCCATTATCTGATGTTGGTTCTCCGGCTTGCAAAGCCAACTCTGAATATTGTTTTGCGTCCTGAAATGCACCGTACTGCTCAAGGAGTTTTGCCGCGGCTGAAAAGTTGTACTGATTTTTTTGCGCGAGCGCGGCATCGATTTTTTCGCATGGAACGGTTTCGTGGAGTTTTATTAATTTTTGCGAAAAATATGCGTTTTCTTTTCCGTCCGCAAGTTTTTTTTGCATTGCGCCTTTGATTTTTTCAATGTTCTGGTAAATTCCGTCCAGGTTCTGGTATTCGGAAAGAAGTTTTGCCGCGGTTTTTACGCCCACACCGGTTACGCCGGGAACATTGTCCGCTGTGTCGCCATACAGTGAAAGCAAATCCAGAAGCTGCTCCGGTTTTACACCCCATTCGGCTTGAACGGCCGCTGAGTCTGTTACTTTCCATGTTGCGGCTGCGTCCGGCTTTAGAATCTGGATATTCTCGGAGACAAGCTGCATCAAATCTTTGTCGCCGGAAAGAATCCGGCAGGTTCTTCCTGTTTCTGTGCATTTTTTTGCTACAGTTGCAATTATGTCATCTGCTTCGTAGCCATCGCATTGAAGGGTTGGAATGCCGAGCGTTTCAAGAATTTCGCAGATCCAGGGAATTTGCGCGTGCAAATCTTCAGGGGTTTTGTTCCGGGTGGCTTTGTATTCAGGGTAGAATTTGTGGCGGAATGTCTTTGTCTTTGAGTCCATTGCCGCAAAAATGTAGGCTGGCTTATAATGTTTCAGGATTGAATAAAGATTTCTGAAAAATCCAAAAAGTGCGCTTATGTTTTCGCCTTTTGGATTGGTGAGCGGTCGGTTGATGAACGCAAAATAACATCTGAAAATCAGACCGTAGGAATCAATGATATAAACTGTGTTTTCGTCAAAATTAGCCATAAGGACAGTTTACAGCATTTCTGATTATTTTATAATAGGAATGATTTTGAGTTTTTAGAAAAAAATTGTTTATTGCGCAATTGAACGAGCTACCAGAAAAAGCGTGTCAATTCGTCATGCGGAGCG
>DLKK01000053.1:16787-16994 GCA_002478955.1 Treponema sp. UBA7590 | reverse complement strand
TTCTTCCCGCTCGTTCAATTTATCGATTCAGCATTTTTATAAAAAATTCATTAAAATAAACTTTACGGAATTTTTATGGAAGATATGTTTTTTGAGCCGCTTGCGCGTGTTCTGATTAATCATGGTTTTTGTTCGCTGCGGAGCGCGCGTAATTTTTTGCGTAAAAATATAGTCCTTGTGAACGGCGGGCGCGTTTTGGAATGCAGT
>DLKK01000053.1:0-16760 GCA_002478955.1 Treponema sp. UBA7590 | reverse complement strand
TTCCTGTGAAAATTGAGCGGGATGAAATTTCTGTGAACGGAAACACCCTTGAAAAACAAAAACATATTTATATTTTGCTGAATAAACCGGCCGGCTACGTGTGCTCGTTTGTGAGCGACAGACATCCGGTTGTATATGAGTTTGTTTCTTCTATTAATATTCAAAAAAATCTGGGAAAACTGCACACAGTAGGGCGGCTTGACTGCGACACTTGTGGACTTTTGCTTTTTACAACGAACGGAAGTTTTTCGTATAAGGCAGCAGCTCCAGATTTTAAGATTGAGAAAAAATATTTTGTGCGGCTGGAAAATCCTGTGGAAGAATCCGGGCAGGTTGCGTACAGAAAAATGTTTGAGGAAGGCGTTGTTCTGCCTGCGGAAAAGAAATTCGGGGAACAAAAGGCGCTGCCCGCTGCATTGGAGTTTTTAAGCGACCGGGAATGTGTGGTTATTGTGCGTGAAGGACGTTTCCACCAGATAAAAAGAATGTTCCTTGCAGTCAAGAACCGCGTTGTCTTTTTGAAACGGATTCAGTTCGGAAACCTGAAACTTGACGAAAACCTTTTGCCGGGACAGTTCCGTTTTGTGTATGAAAGCGAATTCTTTGGCTGAACGTCTTGAGTTTTGTTTTTTGTGAGTTCAGCAGAAAACTCAAGACGTTCAGACGATGGATTTTTTTATGCAAGAGGGATTGGAGGGGAAAGCCGGAGGCTTTTTGCGTAGCGTGGCGGAGCAATGAAACCCCGCAAAGCCCGACGGCAACTTGTTGCCGGCTTGCCATGGTTTTTAAATTGTTTTCTTATATTGAGAAGGTTAGGAAATTGTGGTAAAGTCAGTTATCGTTTTTGCTGATTTTATGGCGGAAACGAGGAGGACGGATTTGAAGGTTGCGATTTTTTTCGGGTCAAAATCGGATACAGAAAAAATGAAAAAAGCTGCCGAGGTTCTTAAGGAATTCGGCGTTGAATATAAGGCTTTTGTGATTTCAGCTCATCGGGCTGGCGAGCTTTTGCACAAGACTGTGAAGCAGTGTGAAGATGATGGTTTTGAAGTTATTATTGCCGGTGCTGGTCTTGCGGCGGCTCTTCCTGGTGTTATTGCAGGAATTACAACTTTGCCGGTGATTGGTGTTCCTCTTGAATGTATTTCTGCCGGTTCAAACGGTCTTGGCGGAATGGATGCGCTTCTTTCTATTGTTCAGATGCCTCCGCAGATTCCGGTTGCGACTGTTGGAATTGGAAACGCTAAAAATGCGGCTTATCTTGCCATACAGATTCTTTCTATAAAATATCCGGAACTTAAGGAAAAACTTCTGGCTTTCCGCAAAAAACTTGCAGATGACGCTAGTGCTGGTGTTGCTGCTGGAGTTGAACTGTAATGTCTGAAAAAGAATTCTTATATAACGAAAAAGATGATAAATTTCATGATGAATGTGGCGTAATCGGCGTTTACATGAATCCTGATGATCCAAAATATGCTGAATCCCAGATGAATGCCGCAACGATGTGCTATTACGGCTTGTATTCGCTGCAGCACCGTGGCCAGGACAGCGCAGGAATCTGTGTCTCTGACGGCAACGATGTGAAAATCCACAAGCAGATGGGGCTTACTTCTGATGTTTTTAAGCTGGAGCATCTTCAGGAGCTTCAGGGACATCTTGCGATTGGTCATGTGCGTTACGCTACTTCCGGCTCAAAGACTATTGAGAATGCGCAGCCGATGCTGATTCAGTCAAAGCTTGGCCCGGTTGCGGTTGCCCATAATGGCCAGCTTGTAAATTACGTTCAGCTCCGCGATATGTTTGAGGAAACTGGAGCTGCGTTCAATTCTTCCAGCGACACTGAGGTTATTGTAAAGCTGATTGCCCGGGGCTACAAAAAAGGTCTTGAGCGCGCTCTTACAGACACAATCCAGATGATAAAAGGTTCGTTTGCTCTTTGCGTTATGACAAAAGACGCTTTGATCGGCGCGCGTGACCCTAACGGAATCAGACCGCTTTGCCTTGGTCAGGTGAAGGGCGGATGGGTTCTTGCCAGCGAGTCTTGCGCGATTGACGCAATCAACGGAACTTTTGTGCGGGACATCCATCCTGGCGAGATTGTTATAATCAACAAGGACGGCGTTCTTTCTTTTGAGTTTGGTGAAAAGACTTCAAAACGTTCATGCATTTTTGAATATGTTTATTTTGCGCGTCCGGATTCAATCATTGATGATATTCCTGTACAGGAAGCAAGATACAAGATGGGCGCACAGCTTGCAAAGGAATCGCCGGTTGACGCTGATGTTGTTGTGGGCGTTCCGGACTCCGGGCTTGGCGCCGCAATAGGTTATTCAAGGGAATCAGGAATTCCTTATGCTATGGGCGTTGTAAAGAACAAGTACATTGGACGCACTTTTATCGCTCCAAACCAGCAGGCGCGTGAGAATATGGTTTTTGTAAAGCTTAACGCGCTTAAAAGCGATTTGGACGGAAAACGCGTGATTGTAATTGATGATTCGATTGTGCGTGGAACTACAAGCCGCCGCCTGGTTCAAATTCTTCGCAGGGCAGGCGCAAAGGAAGTTCATTTCCGCGTAAGCTCAGCTCCGGTAAAATTTCCTTGCTACCTTGGAATCGACACGCCTACAAAGGAAGAGCTTATTTCTTCCGGGCATGATGTAGAGGAAATCCGCAAGGAAATCGGTGCGGATTCGCTTGCGTTCATCTCTGTGGATGGAATGTTCGAGGCGTTGCGTGCCTGCAATCCGGCTCAATATGGATTCTGCAAGGGCTGCTTTACAGGTGAATATCCAATGCGAGTTCCTGGCGAACTTATAGAAAAAAAAGTGAACTAATGCGGTTCTGTGGTTTTACTCAGATTGAAACCAGAACCGGAACAAAATATTATTTTTTAGGAGACCATAAGATATGGCTAGTTACAAAGAATCTGGTGTAGATGTGGAAGAAGGTTATCGCGCTGTTGATAAGTACAAGGAACATGCAAAAAGAACTGCAATTCCTGGTCTTCTTACTGGTCTTGGAAGCTTTAACGGAATGTTTGAAATTCCAAAAGGTTATAAGAATCCTGTTATGGTCAGCGGAACAGACGGTGTTGGCACAAAGCTTGACATTGCGTTCCAGATGAAAAAATATGACACAGTGGGAATTGACTGCGTTGCAATGAGCGTAAACGACATTTTGTGCTCAGGTGTTCAGACTTTGTTCTTCCTTGATTATGTTGCATGTGGAAAGCTTGAGGCTGAAGTTGCGGCGGATCTTGTAAAAGGCGTTGCAGACGGATGCGTTATGACTGGATGCGCTTTGCTTGGTGGGGAAACTGCTGAAATGCCAGGTTTCTATGATGTCGGAAAATATGACTTGGCAGGATTTGGCGTTGGTGTTGGCGAAAAGAATGACATGATTACTGGAGAGGACATTGCGGAAGGTGATGTTCTTATCGGTCTTTCTTCAACAGGCGTTCATTCAAACGGTTTTAGTTTGGTAAGAAAGCTTGTTCCAAATCCAAATGAGCCTTTCCTTATGGACGGAAAAGAAACAGGAAAGACAATCGGTGAAGTTCTGCTCACACCGACACGCATTTATGTAAAACCGGTTATGGAAGTTCTGGCAAAATATAAGAAGTCAGTCCATGGAATGGTTCACGTTACAGGCGGCGGATTCTATGAGAATATTCCAAGGATGTATCCAAAGGCAAAAGACGGAAAAAAGCAGCTGATTTCTGTAATCAAACGCTCTAGCTGGGATATTCCACCTGTGTTTGGGGAACTTATCCGCCGCGGTGCAGACTTGAACACAATCTACAACACATTCAATATGGGAATCGGATTTGTTCTTGCTGTAAAAGCAAAGGATGCAGATGAAATCATGGAAATGTTCAATGAGAACGCCTCTAAATACCACCGCGATGACTGCCCGGACATGAAAGCCTACAAGATTGGCCGTGTCGCATATGCAGAAGGCAAAGCCGAAACCCAGAAAGAAAAAGTCCTTTTCGAGGATTAGTGAACAAAAACCGAGCAGTGGCGCAGGTTTTTGTGAACGTGTAAATAGAACAAAATGCGAAAGCAGTTTGTTCCAGCCATGAACAAAAACCGAGCAGTGGCGCAGGTTTTTGTGAACGTGTGAATAGGAGAAACCGAACAGCTTCATTCTGTTCCAAAACTATATGATTTTTGAAAGTTCCTGTTGCCATTTGGCGGCAGGAACTTTTTTTATGAAATAACAACGGAATTTTAAAATCATGGTATAATTTTGTTGTTCTATGTTTTTTTGGAGGTAAATATGGGTTTGTTAAAAGATTTGCTTTTCGGTTCGGCAGATTCAGCTGTTTCTTCAAGGAAAAAAACGGCAAGACCAAAGAATTCTGGTTTTGAGAAAGATTACAACGATTATTACCAGTCTGTTTATGACGAGGCTATGACAGGTGATGAGGCTGCACAGGAAGAGATGCGCGATGAGTTCGGCGATGATTGGGAAGGCGAGTATTAAAAATCACCGGACAGTCAATTGTTGTCCAATATTCTGCCCGGCGATTCTTTTCAGCAATTTTACGCGACTGTCACAACTTCGCTGTAAGTGTACATAGGCTCTTTTCTTTTTGTATAGCCATTGACATAGTTTGATTTTATGACAATTCTATAGCTCGAGCCGTTGCTGGCATTTTCCGGAAGATAAAAATCAATCTTCTTTGGAGTATTTTGCCGTACCAGAGCAGTACAGTCTAGCCAAGTTGATTCATCATCTGAAATCTCGCCTTTCTCGTCTGCAGGAGCAAGAAACAGTCCGCTTTCGGATGTGCCCAGCTTAAGGCGTTTTCCTTCAAGGACAACATTTTTTCCTTCCGTAAGAAGATTTGATTCTTTCCCGGTGAACCAGTTGATTATTTTATTGATTGCCGGGGCTGTGTCAGAGAACACTACAGAACCAATCGAGACTTTTGCGATGGAATCCTTTAGCAATTGCGAAGAGGAAAACTTTACAGCAAGCGAGATGTCTGCAATATCAGTTGCGGAGTCGCTTGCAACGCTTCCTGTTGCGCCAATGTACAATTCACCTAAGTCCAAGAGGTTTACAGCCTTGCCTTCTTTTAAGGCTGCCAGAATTTCCCGCTTGATGTAACTTATGCTTGTGTTGATGATAATTTCATCTGCGCCAGGATTTTTTTGCTGAATTCTGGAAACAAGATTTTCCATGCTTAGAATATCACGTTCAAAACGTCCATAGAACTTTTTTCCCGTGCCAAAAGGATTAGCATAGAGCTTAAGCCCTCCGTTGCCATCCTTGCTATTAAAAGTGGTCTTAATTTCTTCCACTTTACAATCCTCCCAAAAGGTGACCGTCAAACTTACCTTTTGGATACCCCTATATTTTTGGGGAATAAGAACCTTTTGACACAGACGGTATATCTATGATATGCTTTTTTTGCTTTTATTGATGCATATCAAGATGTGTCAAACCGATTCTTAAGGCTCGTTTCAAAAATATGTTACCAGCACATTTTTGAAGCTGGGCTTTTTTTTATGCCCAGGAGTCCCAGGAACTATATACATAATAAGTTATTTTTGTGTACATGTCAATACTAAAATAAGAAATATTACGGTTTTAAATGAAAATATGTAATTATTTCTCACCTGATGATTTTATATTGGTAAAAAAACGTAGTTTATTGACATAAATAACAGTCTGTGATTAACTTATATAAGACACCTTTATTAACCTTGATAACGGTGTCTTATTAACCTTGATAAAGGGGCCTTATTGACATTGATAAGACCCTTTTATATATGGCTATAAGGGGGTGCTATGTTATTGGAGTTTACCTGTTCAAATGTGCGTAGCATACGCGACTCGGTTACATTGAATCTTAGGGCAAATAATGATGATTCATTTGAAAGCAATCTTCTTCATTCTGTTGATGGAGAGCGTGTGAATCCTGCCTGTGCGATTTACGGCTCGAATGCCACAGGAAAGACAAGTATTCTTACAGGAATGGCCATTATGCAGAACATGATAACAACAAGCCATATTCTGCAGCCAGGAGATTTGCTGCCACGCGCTCCTCATAGATTGTGGCAGGATAAGCCATCTGAGCTTGGCATGGAATTTATATGGAAGAAAACAAGATATATCTATAAGATTGTGTACGATACCCGGAGTATCATTAAGGAATCTCTTTATTATGCTCCGAATGGAAGAATGGGGGCGATTTTCCTGCGCGACGGCGGCAAAGTGAAAGCCTCTGATAAATTCAGCCGGATAGAAAGCCTTTGCAAGGAAAAACTTACGCAGAACAAGCTGGTGCTAAGCCTTGCCGTGAACAATCTGAACTATGATGAGCTTTCAGACGCATTTTTATTCTATAAAAATGGTCTTGTTATTCTTATGAATGAAAACAACAACTGGCTTGAATATTCCGCGAGCACAATGGAACATGACAAGGCAATAAAAGAAATGTTCCTTAAATTCATGAAAGAAACAGGAAGCGATATTCTGGATATAAAGCCAAAGTCTGAGCAGCGGCTTATGACAGCGGCGGAACTTCCTGCAGATATGCCGCAGGCAATGAAGGCCATGCTTCTTAATAAAACAGTTGTGTCTACATCGGTAAAAACTGTCTATAAAGGCTTTACGCTTGACCTTGCGGAAGAATCAATGGGAACACAAAAACTTATCAGGCTTATGTGTCCGATTATGGATATTTTCCAGAAAGGAAAGACATTTGTGTGCGATGAGATAGAAAGCCATCTGCATCCGCTGATTGTTCGCCAGCTCGTCGGCCGGTTTATCAAGGGAAAGGCCAGTGACGCCCAGATTATCTGCGCGACACACGATGTGGAGATGCTGGACCTGAACTTGTTCCGCCGTGACCAGATTTATTTTACAGATATAAATCCAGACTATCATAGGACTACGCTTAAGCCTCTTTCAAGTTTCCAGTGCCGAAAAGATGAGAATGTCCAGAGAAAATATCTTGAAAGCAAATACTGCAAAGTCGCAAGGGATGTCTGGATGGAGTAGAAAAGGTGTGGCAATTTATGGGTTCAGAAAAAACTCAACATTTAAGCTAAAAAAATATCTATATCTGCAAAACTGTGATAAAATCGTAAGTAAAGATTAATTTGGAGAAGAATTTTGAAACTCAGCTTTTTGCAATTTGAATTCAACCTTGAATTTACAGAACCAGCTATTGTTGACACAAATACTCTTTTTGTTTTGCGCGGAATGTTGGGAAAGAATCTGCGCTCAATGTGCTGCATTTCTAGAAAGTCAGCATGCGGCGAGTGCCTTTACAGCAAAACTTGTGTCTATTCATATATTTTTGAAACAATTCTTTCCTCTGATAATTCAGTTTTGCCCGGACGTAACAAAGGCTGCCATCCTTATTCGCTTTCAGTAAAAAATCGTGAACGTAAAAATCCTATGACTGAATATTCATTTGTTCTTACGCTTTTTGGAAAATCTGTTGAATATCTTCCATATATATACGCGGCTTTTGTCCGTGCCGGAAATGATGGAATCTTTAAAACCCGGACTCAGTTCAGGATTAAAAGCGTCGTTTCGGGCGGAAGAAATATTCTCATTGATGAGAATCATCTTGATATGGAACTTGAGATGCAGTCATGGAAATCTTCTGGTGAATCAAAATTGAGTAAGCACGAAATTCTTGTTGAGCTTAACTCTCCGCTGCGGTTCAAGTTTGGCGGAAAGTACGGCACGGATTTTTCTGCTCAGGATTTTATGAGCTGCCTTTACCGCCGCGCAAAAACATTGTGCTCTCTTTACGGGGAGCTTTCAGAAGAAGATTTCCAAAGATATATTCCGTCAGAATCTCTTGAAATTACAGACAGAAAAATTAAATGGATTGACTTTAACCATTATTCCGCGCGCCAGAAAAACTCAATGGAACTTGGCGGAAGCGTGGGAAACTTTAAGATAACCGGCAACTTTTCGGGCTTTGAGCTTTCTTTGCTGGAACTGAACAGAATCGCCGGAGCCGGAAAAAACACAAACTTCGGGCTTGGGCAGATAGATTATTGGAGCAAGTAGGAGAAAAAAAGATGGTAGATGAGAATATAACAAAAGAAGAAATTGTAATTGCGGCTTGGCTTCATGACGTAGGAAAATTTGCCCAGCGGGCGGATGTTTCTGAACTTTACAACAAGCAGCTTGAGGGACGATATTGTAGGACTACAAAAGACGGACGTTTTACTCATCAGCACGTTGTTTATACAGAAGGCTTTTTGGATAAGTATAAAGATGTTCTTCCTGACAATATTAATTTTGAGCATATAAAAACTCTTGCTGCAAGTCATCATAATCCTTCTTCTTATTTTGAGTGGATTATAAGCCAGGCGGACTGCTTGAGCAGCGGTTCTGACAGATGCAACGTTTTGGGAATTGCAGAATGTGAGAATGAAAATCAGTTTGATGAGGAAAAAGAAAAATTAAAGTTTTATGAAAAGCCGATGATTCATATTCTTTCAACGCTGCGTTTGGACGGCCATGCAGAAGCTAAAAAAGCGTTTTGCAGAATGTCGGAGCTTGCGGCGGATTCTGTTCTTCCGGATGAAAAATGTAAAACTTCAAAAGAAGAATACAAGAATCTTTGGGAAAAGTTTGTAAAAGATTTTCAGAAATTGCAGGGGCTGGATTATGACGAATTTCTTCTGTCCTTGAATTCTTTACTTGAACGTTACTGGTGGTGCATTCCGTCTGCGACAAATTCCGATGCGGACATAGGATTGTATCAGCATGCAAAGACGACTGCCGCTTTTGCCGCCGCTCTTTATGAATACCACAAGGAAGAAAATTCTGAAAATGAACTTGCGTTAAAAACAGACGGCAAAAAATTTCTTTTTATCAACGGCGATGTTTCAGGAATCCAAAAGTATATTTTTGATTTGAAGACTGCTTCGGACAACGCAAAGCTTCTACGTGCAAAAAGTTTTCAGCTTTGGGCATTGAGCGAAATAATTTCACAATACATTACAAAGCAGTTTGGTGTAACTTATGCGAACATTATGACTTCTGCAGGTGGAAAATTTATTGTTCTTTTGCCGAATACACAAAAATCAAAAAAACGGCTGGAAGAGCTTCAGCTTGAGATTGAAGAGTATTTCTTAAACGAATTTGCCGGAAAACTGACTTTTATTGTAAGTGACGGAACTGTGGCAAGTCATAAAGATTTGCAGAAAGAAAATGTTATCTCGCTTATAAACAAAATAGGCGATGACGGTGATATTGCAAAGTCAAGGAAAATGCAGAAAGTTCTTAAAAAATACGGCGCAGTTCTGGAAACTCAATATGAAAATTTGCAGAAATTCGGGGAATGTCCGAAGTGTGGAACTTTTGCCGCCAAAAATACTGAAGGTTCTGACGATGAGCGGCAGTGCAAGTCATGCGAAAAACTTATTGATATTGGAGGAAAACTTGTAAAGTCAGCAAAACTTGTCTTGAAATCCGATAAATTGCTTCACTTTGGCGACATGATAAGACTTTATGAATGGGATGAGGATGTAAAATTTTATTATTCGGTAAATGATTACAAACCTGGACTTCCGCTTGTAACTCTACCTTATGTTGCTCCAAAGAACGAGGATGATGAGCTTTTGACTTTTGAGGATATTTCAAATCTTTCTAAAGGAAACAAGAAACTTGCAATGTTCAAGGCTGATGTTGATAACCTTGGACTCATTTTCAGCCAGTCTCTGGGAGAACGAATGTCATTTTCTCGTTATGCGGACTTAAGCCATCAGCTGCATTATTTCTTTTCTGGATTTTACGCCTGGTTTGTTAAAAATAAAACTGACCAGTTCGGCGAATTTTACAAGAACAAAGTTTATACAGTTTTTTCTGGTGGCGACGATTTGTGTGTTCTTGGAACTTGGGAAACAGTTTTGCAGTTCGCGATTGATTTTCAGAAAGAACTTAAGAAATTCACGAATAATAATCCTTCTGTAACAATAAGCGGCGGAATAGCACTTGTAAATTCAAAACTTCCAGTCCGGAATATTGCGGACGAGGCGGAAAAAAATCTTGAGCTTTCAAAAAATCATCCTGAAAAAAATGCGGTTACGGTTTTTGGAACAACCGTGGCTTGGACAGATTACGAAAAATGCCTTGATGACGGAAAATATTTTGCAGAGCTTATGAATAAAAACGAGTTTTCAACTGGAGTTATCTACAAATTTATTGATTTTGCAAACCGCGCGGAAAAAACTTTGGGCAGCAAAGATAAGATTGCAGACGTGAGCGAGCTTGTGAACACAAAAGACAGAATCTGGAAAAGCAATATGATTTATGTTCTTGCACGGAATGTAAAGAATGTTGAACTGAAAAAAAGGCTTTTGGCCTACGGAGAGAATCCGCAGGAAATGGTAAAGTCCCGCATAGCTGTAAGTTATGCGTTGTATATGAATAGGTAATTAAAATAAATATTAGGAGGAAATATATGAGTTATGGCGACGAAAGAAGATATGGAAATCAACAGTCTTTTGGAAACAGAAACGGCGGAGGATTTCAGAAGAACTCTTTTGAGGATAAATCTGAGACACCAAATCCTGTAAAAATTGCAAGTTTTTACAAGCCTGACGGAAAAACTGTTCAAGAAGATTTGTTTGATTCTGTTGCGCTGAATGTAGCTAAATCATTCAAAGGTAAAAATAAAATTGGTAAAGACATTGGAGTTACATCAACGCAGTTAAGAAGAATTTTTGATGAAGTAAAAAGATTTGAGCAGATTCTGTCTCTTCAGGAAAATCAGTGGGAAAAACAGCTTCCATATATAAAGATGATAAAATCTAAAGTCGCGTATTCTGTTGCCCGTGCTGCAAAGCAAAAATCAGAGGAAAAAGGAGTTTATAAAAATTTGGAAGTTTTTATTTCCTCTGGAATTGATTTGATAAAAACTCAGGAAGATTATCATATTTTTGTAAATCTTTTTGAAGCCGCTTACGGATTTTATTACGAACTGGCACCAAGTAATTGCAGATAATTTTTATAGGAGTGAATTATGNNTCAAATAATAAACTAATATAAAAAATATAAAATTAAATAACATTCCAAAATATGCAAGCAAATAAATATTATTAGTAAATATTTTTCCAAAAAATATTCCAATAGATTGTGGCAAATATGAAACAAATAAATACAAAGAAACTTTCAGGAAAAATTGTTGTAAAGACAGGTCTGCATATAGGCGCGGGCAATGATAAAGTTGAAATTGGCGGAATGGACAACCCGATTATAAGAAATCCGCTTACACACGAGCCGTATATCCCTGGCTCTTCGATAAAAGGAAAAATGCGTTCGTTAATGGAATGGAAATTTGACAAACTCAAAAACACCGGCGGAAAAGTCTGTTCCTGCGGACTTCCAGATTGCCAAGTTTGCCGTGTTTTTGGAAGCGCAAATACAAAGTCGGAAGAGTCAAAAGACAGAGGCCCGACAAGGCTTATTGTGCGCGATGCAGTTTTGACAAAAGAATGGAAAGAGAAATTCAGAAACGGAAATTCTATTGTTGAAGAAAAGAATGAAAACTCATTAAACAGAATCACTGCGGAAGCAAATCCCCGTCCGATTGAACGCATTGTTCCGGGCGTAGAATTTGACTTTGAAATTTCTTACCGTGTAATTGACACAGGCGATAATGGAGAAACTGATAAAAAATATTTTAATGAAGTTGTCCTTGAATCCCTGAAACTTTTGCAGAATGATTATCTTGGCGGAGGCGGAAGCCGCGGAAACGGTCAGATTGAATTCAAGGATTTGGTTGATGAAGACAACAAACCTGTAAACCTTTAGGCCTGAGGTGTTTATGCAACTTTACAAAGTTTCAATAAAATTGCAGTCTGCGCTTGTAACGCCGTTAAAAGGCGACACGATTTGGGGACATGTTGTGTGGGGAATCGCAAACCATGAAGGCGAGCAGGCAGTGGCAAATTTCCTTGCGGAAGAAAAATCGGCAACGCCAAGCTTGATTGTTTCTTCTGCATTTCCAAAAGGAACAATCTGCAAGCCTTTTCCAATGCATGAAGATAGAAAACTCAAACTGTCTACAGAGGAATATTCCAAAATAAAAAAGGGCAAAAAAGAAAAATTTGTTTCTGCCGCAAAATACTTTTCAGACTTTTCTGAGATTGAAACAAAAACTTTCAGGTTTGAGCAGGTTCAGGCAATGCACAATTCCATAAACCGGTTTTCAAACACGGTGGAAGAGGGAAATCTTTTTGCAGTGGAAGAATTTTGGGCAAGCAGTCAGGATTTTGATTTGTATGTTTTATCATCATATTCTAAAGAACGAATAAAGTTGCTTTTGGACTGGGCTTTTGAAAACGGATATGGCGCGGATTCCTCAACAGGAAAAGGAAAAATTTCTGTGGAAAATATTATTCCTGTGAAGCCTAAAATCAGTTCAAATAAATATGTTGTGCTTGCACCGTTTGTTGCGGATTTTTCAGAAATCAAAGAAAATTCTTTGTGTGCGAACACTTTTATCCGTGCAGGAAAAATCGGCGGAGCTTTTGCATCCTCAATGAATCCTTATAAAAAGACTGTAATTCTGTTTGATGAAGGCGCGGTTTTTGAGTCAGCAATACCGTTGCAGTTTATTGGAAAACTGATTACAAAAGTCCATTCTGATGAGCGGATTTGCCAGTCGGGATTTGCACCGGTCTTGCCAATAGGAGAAGATGAATGAAAGAAATCTACAAAATAAAAATCGAGCCTCTGACAGCCGTTCATATTGGAAGCGGAAACACATTGTCGCCGTTGGACTATAAGTTGGCAAATACAAGTTCTGGCATAAGAAAATATGTCCGATTTTCTTCTGATTCAATTCTGAACAGAGTCGCAACAGATGAAAAACTTAGAAATGAATTCGAGATGTTTTCTCTGAACAATGATATGAAATCTTTGCAGACTTTTTTTCATAAAAATATGAAGAACGAAGATGTTTCTTACCTGTGTCTGCCGACTAAAGAATTTGAAGAGAAATATGACGAGAATCTAAAAAAAGACCCGTTGCAGAATGCCTGCGAAGTCTTGGAAATGTACAGACCTTCCTTAGAGAGTTTTCCTGAAATTCCCGGAAGTTCAATAAAAGGAGCTATAAGAACGGCTCTTGTTGATTCCTGTGTACAAGATGTTGAAAGCGGATTTGATTTTTACAAGGCAAAGAAAAACAGAAACTTTGAAAATCAAATTCTGAGTAATAAAGATGCAAAAACAGATCCGTTTAGAGCAATTCATGTTGGCGACTGTAATTTTACAACACCGCTGACACAAGGCGTTGGAACTCTTCAGATTATAAATGGAGAAGCTGGACGTCTTTCAGAGAAAAATTCCACGCAGGTTCAAGCAGAGGTGCTTTTAGGTAAAATCGTTTCAAAAGAATCTGTTCCGCAGCTGTTTAGTCTTACTATTGATAAGGACTTGCAGAAAACAGGAAATGTTTCAAAAAGTTTCTTCATAAAAGACATTATAAATGAATGTAATTATTTTTATGGTGAAAATTTTAAGCAGGAATATGAGTATTTTTATAAAAATTCGGATTCCGAAAAACTTGAATTGATAGATAAACTTTTTATGGAAATTAAAAAAATCACGGAGAAAGAATCAGAGAATTCATTTATAATAAGGCTTGGAAGATGGAGTCAGTTTGAATTCGTAACTTTGTATGATGAAAATCATAAATTTGGAGCTTCCAGAACCGTTCTAAATTACAATGGCCAATATCTTCCGATGGGCTGGTGCAAGTGCAGTGTAGGAAAGTAATTTTAATCATCAAGGAATCCTAAAACATGACACCAAACACACTTCTAAAAAAAATAAAGCTCGGCGAAACAGTTACTCAGGAATTTAAGCGTTGCGGAAATGGAATACATTCTGATGTTTATGAAACTGTCTGCTCATTCTTGAACCGTTTTGGCGGAGATATTTTTCTTGGTGTTGATGATGACGGAAATATTGAAGGCGTGCCGGAAAATGCAGTCCGTGATTTGAGTAGAAATTTTATAAACTGCCTTAATAATCATTCTCTTTTTAGCCCTGTTTGCACGGCAGCTATTGAACCGATTTCTGTAGATGAAAAAATTGTTCTTTGGATTTACGTTCCGAACGCTTCGCAGGTTTATACTTTAAAGGGCAAGGTTTATGACAGGCTGGGCGACAGCGATATTGTTGTAACTTCTACTGATAAAATTGCGGAAATGTATATCCGGAAACAGAATATTTTTACAGAACGCCGAGTTTTTCCATATCTTAAGCTAGAAAACTTGCGAGAAGATGTTTTTCAAAAAGCAAGGCAGCTTGCATACAACAGGAATTCTGATCATCCGTGGATGAAAATGGATAATATGCAGCTTTTGAAATCTGCGGGGCTTTATACGCATGATTATGCAACAAACGAGGACGGGCTTACTCTTGCGGCGGCTCTTCTTTTTGGTCAGGATGATGTGATTCATGATATTTGTCCTACATATTGGACAGACGCGCTTTGCAGAAAAGTTGACATAGACCGCTATGATGACCGCGAGATTATTCAGACAAATCTGATTGACAGTGTTGACTTGCTTATGCAGTTTGCCAGAAAGCATACTTCCGATAAATTTTATCTGGATGAAAATATGCAGAGCATCAGCTTGCGTTCAAATATCTGCCGCGAAATGATTGTAAATTGCCTGATTCACCGTGAATTCACAAGCGGACGCATTTCAAAGTTTGTAATTGAAAAAGACAGAATGTATGTTGAAAATCCGAACAAGGCTCAAAATGAAGGAAAGCTTACGCTGGAAAATATAGAGCCATTTCCAAAAAATCCGTGCATTTCAAAAGTTTTCCGCGAAATAACTTATTCAGAAGAACTTGGTTCTGGTTTTAGAAAACTGAATGAATACGTTCCTCTGTATTCCGGCAAAAATGCCCGTCCTGAATTTATAGACGGCGATATGTTCAGAATTGTGGTTCCGCTCCCATCTGAAAAATCTGACGAGGAAACAGTTAAGAAAAATGGCGAAGAAGAAATAAAATCTAACTGTGGTGAAAACTGTGGTGAAAACTGTGGTGAAAACTGTGGTGAAAATATTTCCGCCGAAGAAAAAATTCTTGAGGCAATCAGGGAAAATCCGAAAATCACGCAAAAGCAGCTTGCGGCAGTTACAGGACTTTCGTTGCGCGGCGTGGAATGGAACATGGCAAAATTAAAAAATGAAGGCAAAATAAAGCGCCTCGGTTCAGACAAAAAAGGAACTTGGGAGATTGTGGAATAGTTGGAGAGTGTAATAAAAACTTTGCCTGAGATAGCGTCAAAGTTTTTATTCACAAGTTTGCGTTGCAAACTTTTTTATAAACTGCAATTTCGCACTTTGTTGCGAAATTGTGCTAAAAAGTCAAATTGATATTTTCTCATTGACTTTTTATTGGAGGAAATGAAATGGCTTACACATTAATCAGTTTTGTGGGAACAGGAATCAAAAAGGACGGAGAGTATCAGTCAACAAGATATGTTTTTCCCGACAAAAAAGAATTTGAAACCAAAAAATTCGCAGAAGCTTTGCTTGAACTAAAGTACAGGGACTTCTCAAAGGTGATTTTTGTCGGAACGACAACATCCGCCTGGGAGATGTTCGCGGAAGGCAATGATGACTTATGCATGAAGCTTATGGAAGCCCGCTCAAACAGGAGTTTTTCTGATGATCTGAAAACGGAGCTGGAGAATTACATTTCTGAAAAACTGCAGATTCCTGTTGTCATAAAATATCATACTGATAAAATTGACGAGGACACTTCGCTTGAAATTTTCAATCTGTACAGTTCGATTGTTCCGGAAATTACGGATGAGAATATTCTTGTTGACATAACGCATAGTTTCCGCTCAATGCCGATTCTGCTTTATCAGGCAATGCGGTTTTCTGTCTCGCAGAACGAGAAAATCAAGAATGTGGAACTTGTTTACGGCGAATACACTTCGGACGAAAAATGCTCCTATGTCCGTAATTTAAGCAGCTATTGGAAATATTCGCAGATTACAAATGCGGTTTCAATTTTTGAGGAAAAACTTGACGGCTTTGCTCTTGCCGATTTGATTGAAAAAGACTGGGAATCAGGAAGCAAGGCAATAAAAAGGTTTTCGGAAATTGTGCAGACAAATTTCTGTCTTCAGATTGTGGAAGTTTCAAGACAGCTTAAAAATTCTCTTAAAAAATATCCTGAGAATGTGCCCGCCTACCTTGATAAGGTAAAAAGCAGCGTGGAGAAAATCTGCAAATTGATTGATTCTGAAAACAAAAAGCTTTCTCTGGCATTGTACGAGTTTTCCAATTTTCTTTATGAGCATAAACTGAATGTTCAGGCTGTTATCTGCCTTCAGGTTGCTGTTGAGACTGCGATTTGTGAAAAGTTTGCAAGTGAAAATCAGCTTGGAGATTATGACTGGTGGAAGGATTACGGACAAAATGAATTGAGGAAAATAGAAAGTGAAAACAAAAAGGATTTGAAAATTCCTCTTACGAATCTTGAATATTTCAGAAACCAGGTTGCGCATGGCGGCGCAAAAAATAAGGATGGAAACTTCCCCCATGCGGCAAATATTCCGGGCATTTACGCAAGCGGGCTGCGCGGTGTGAAGAATCTGTTCGAATATCTGGAAAAAGAGCTGTAAATATTATAAATTTGCCGTTTTTATGATATAATCGGAAATGTAATGCTCTTTGACATAAAAATCGCAAACCTCGGATTCTGGCAGAAGCAGCCTGAATTCGCTT
>DLKK01000082.1 GCA_002478955.1 Treponema sp. UBA7590 | reverse complement strand
GCGCTTTTTCTGGTAGCTTATTCAATTTTTATGCTCAATTAATAAAACTCGAAATTTGAACTACATATTCAGATTCCAGTATTTTCTTCCGATAATCAGAACATGAAGAAATGTTTTCTTATTTTATCAGTATTTTTTACAGGTTTTGCGGTTTTTGCGCAGAGCGGGCTGCTTATAAAGCCGGGCGACATCCGTCTTGTCCCGGAAGTAAGCAACAGTTTCAGCGAGGCACAAGGTTATCATCTTTTTGTGAGAAAGCTACCAGACGTTGAGTCGATAATGCTTGTTGAAACCACAAAAGATCCGGCCGGAAAAAATGACAATTACGCTTACCGCGCGCTGGAATACAACAAAATCAACGGAGATGAGATCCGCTTTCTGAACGGCAAAAAGCTTGAGTCTGAATATTCAAAATTCAGCCTGATTGACTCAACGCCGGAACCGGATGAGCAGTTCGGGGAAGCATTTCACATCTACATTCCGCACCAGATGCAATACGGCTATCCATGGTCACGTAACGGAAAAGTAACAATTGACAAGGGAACTTTTATAAACATCCGTGCTTTTGAAAAAAAATATGCGGACTACACCGGCGAATATTACGACAACGCCTATATGTTCGACCTCGGTCCAAAAGTTAAAATTCCGCATGAACAAAAAACTGAGCCAGAAAAACAGCCTGAAAAAGAGGAAATTCCAATTCTTACAGACGATTACAATCCGGTTGCAAGCGCGAAATTCAGCGAGATTTCAGATTTTCTAACATATTCAAAAGGACCAGAGACAATTGTTGACGACATTATGTCTGCCCTGGACAATATAAATCCTAAGAACATGGTCGATGTTGTCTTTGCAATTGACGCGACTGGCAGCATGAAGGACGACATTGAGCAGCTCAGAAAAGAATGGGTTCCGCGGCTTATTGACTCACTAAAAGATTTCAAGGACATAAGGTTCGGACTTTTGCTTTACCGGGATTATGGCGACAACTTTAAATACAAAAACCTTCCGGTTAAATTCTTTGACTTTACATATGATGTGGGAATTTTCAACAAGAATCTGAACGGATTCAGGATAAACGGAAAAGAAGGTGGTGACATTCCGGAGGCTGTCTACGAAGCACTTTATGCCTCGCTGGAATTCTACACATGGCGAAATGACGCCCAAAAGAAAATCATACTTATTGGAGACGCAGAACCGCACCCGACTCCGCGTGGAACAAAAAAATACACAAAAGAACTTGTCCAAAAAATCGCGGCTGAAAAGCAGATAAAGATTGACACAATAATCACCCCGGACGAAAAATACAAGCGCGGAAGATAAACTGCCTGAATCTCAAGTTTTATTAATTAAAATAAAAATTGAAATTCAGGCTAATTAGATTTTCTAGCACACGGAAAAAATCCGTGCACCGTGAAAGTCAAAACTATCTTTGAACTGTTCCAGAATGGATTTTTTCTACCGTTTCGGAATCTGTAAGAAGACGCACAAGTTCCATCGCAAACTGCTCGGCTGTTCCGGCTCCGCGGCTTGTGATTATGTTACCGTCTGTAACAAACGGTTTTTCTGTGCAGTGAACACTGCCTTCCATAGCCTCAGAAACAGAAGCCTCTCCTGCGCAGTACTGCTCAACATTCTTTTCCATATCTGGATAACAAGTCCATTTTCTGCCTTTAAGAACACCGGACTTTGCAAGAACAACAGCCGGCGCGGCGCAAATAGCTGAGACAAATTTTCCGGCGGCAGAGCATTTTTTTATATATGCAGTGATTTCTTTGTTTGCGGCAAGATTCGCCGAACCAGTCATTCCGCCCGGAAAGAAGATTAAATCCGGCAAGTCTGCGTCTGCAGCAAAATTCGCCTTGAATTCGTCAAAATTCATGTCTGCTATGACAGGAATTTTATGTGAACCAATAACAATATACGGATCGTTCATTGTAGGGCTTGGAACAGCAACTGTTGTTACTTCCACCTGGTGGCTTCTTCGCAAATAATCAACAGGTGTAAGCGCTTCTATCTCCTCAAAACCGTCGGCTAAAAAAACAAGAGCGTTTTTCATAATAACTCCAGACTAACAATTAGCGGGCAAGAATCTCTTTAAGTTCAGGAAGTTTTTCCAGCTCTTTCTTAAGAGATTCCTCTCGGGCTTTGTTTACATAATCCTTTGACTGGAACGAATATTTAAAGTTCGTGTGAACATCATAAGTTCCTTTCATAAGGGCATAAGCGTCCTCAGTCATTACAAGCTCTTCGTCTGTAGGAATAACAAAAATCTTTACTTTTGAATCATCCGCGCTGATTAAAGTCTCAGCATTTGAAGTATTTGAAAGCGCATTTTTCCTCAAGTCCATTTTTACGCCCAAAATCTCAAGGTTTTCTGTGGCAAGCTCGCGGATTCTTGGGGAATGCTCGCCGACACCAGCTGTAAACACAATAGCATCAACCTTTCCAAGTGCGGCAGCGTAAGCACCGATTGTCTTCTTGATTCTGTATCCTTCCATCGCCTGGCCAAGCTTGCAAAGTGCATCGCCCTCTTCAGCGCCCTTTTCAACATCGCGGCGGTCTGTGTATTTTCCTGTAATTCCAAGAAGACCAGATTTTTTGTTCAGAGCCGTATCCATCTCGTCAATGCTCATTCCAGTCTTTCTCATAATATAGAACGGAAGAGCCGGATCAAGGTCGCCGGAACGGGTTCCCATAACAAGACCAGCAAGCGGAGTAAGGCCCATAGTTGTATCATAGCACACACCATTTTTTACAGCGCAGCAGGAAGCTCCGTTTCCAATATGGCAGATAATAAGATTTGTGTCCTTAGGCTCTTTTCCCAAAAGGGCAGCGGCACGTTTTGCAGTGTAAAGGAAAGAAGTTCCGTGGAAACCATATTTTCTTGCGGCATACTTTGTGTACCATTCACGCGGAATCGCATACATGAACGAACTTTCAGGCATTGTCTGATGCCATGCAGTATCCATAACAGCAGCATGAGGGACATTCGGCAAAACCTTCTGAGCCGCCTCAATTCCCATAATATTTGCCGGCATATGAAGCGGTCCTAAATCTATAACAGAACGGAAAGTTTCCAGAACTTCCGGAGTAACAATGACAGACTTTGTGAATTTGTCACCGCCATGCAAAACTCTGTGACCAACAGCGCCAATAACGCTCATATCTTCAATAACACCAACATCTTTATCAGTGATTTCCTTAAGGATAAGCTCAATCGCCTCTTTGTGGGTCGGACACGGACTTTCAAATTCAATCTTTTTTCCATGCGCCTTGTGAGTAATGCAAGAACCTGTGTCACCAATGCGCTCAACAACACCATTTGCCATTACAACCTTGTTGTCCCAATCATAAACCTGATATTTTGCAGAAGAAGATCCGCAGTTAAGTGTTAAAATTACCATTTTTTTCCTCTAACCTTAAACATTAAAATAGAAGTAAATATAGAACATTGTAGAACTTTAAACAAAAATAGAAAAGGGCGGACATTAAACTAAAAAACTGATGACTAACAATAAAAAGAAATCACATGAAAATAATCTTTCCATTTTGAAATTATCTCAAAAGAACGAACTTCAATGACACGCATAATCTTATTTAAAACAACAGCAGGAATTTTTGAATTATTATTAGCAAGTGAACATTTTCCACTCTTTGTTATCCATATTTTAGTTGCATTAGGAACAGGACTTCCTTCAGAAACATGAACATGAATTGGCTCAACAGGATTATTTTCATTGGCCAAAAAATAAACCCAATATGAACCAAGCTTAAAGACTTGAGGCATTCAACAAACCTCCTGTCTGAGAAAATTCCAAAATAAGATGCGATTCTGATGTGACAATATCCTTTATATAATCCAATTCTTTTTCTGTATAGCCGACAACATCAGTCCATACATTTTCAGGCAGAAAGCAAGTTGCATGCTTAAAACCAAGCTTTTCATCTGGAGTTTCAATATAGACTTTAACTTTTCCATCTTTCATCTCAGAATGAACAATTTCTGTATTATCTGGCAAAGTCATAAATGGATATACCATATAGCACCTCCGTTTTTTAATGATAACATCACTCTTATATCTTTTCCACCAGAAGACACGTGCCTTCAACTATCGCCTTGTGTTCTTCCGGGGCAATGCGCGCATAAAGAGAATCTGGAGTGTCTCCCGGTAGAACCGGAACTTTTTTTTGTATAAGAATTTTTCCACCGTCACATTCGCCGTTCACAAGATGAATTGTGCAGCCGCTTTCCTTTTCGCCGGCGGTAATAACCGCCTCGTGCACATGATGCCCCCACATTCCGACTCCGCCAAATTTCGGCAAAAGCGCAGGATGCAGATTTATAATCTTATCAGCATATTTTTCAATGATTTTCCCGGAAAGAACCGTCAGCCAGCCAGCCTGAACAATTCCTTCTACACCAAATTCATTGCAGATTTCAAGAACCTTGTCGCTTACGGCAATGCGCTTTTCTTCCCTGCTGGCCTTTTTTGCATTTTCCGCGCCCATAACAGCATAAGGACTTGTGACTCTGGTTGGAATTCCAGCCTTTGCAGCCCGCTCCAAGGCAAACGCATCTTTATGGTCGCTGATCACAACCGCAATATTGTAAGGGCAATCCGCATTCTCTTTCTCAAAATCAATCAACGCCTGAAGATTCGTTCCACCACCAGAAACCAAAACCGCAATCTTTTTCATAAAAAATCCTCGTGAAAAATTTTCAAAGTCAGTTTACATGGAATTTTGGAATGTTACAAGAAAAGGAAGCATTGCAAAAAGTATATAATAATGAAAATGTCTACAAATACTCCAACGGCAAGGCGGAAACATCACTGTCAAAATAAGTTCTGACAAAAGAGCGATAAAAAGATTCCCATTCGATATTTTCATCATAAAGCTCAGGCATGCAGCCTCTCTGTATATGATTCCACAAATTTTCATACTTTTTTACGTGCAAGCTTCGCTCATTCAGATATTCTATTGAAGGCAGAAATTTTTCTTTCAGCATAGTGGATTTTCCGACCTGTCTGGAACCGGTAAGCAGGCAACCTTAAACTGCTTAAGCATACAATACCTCGGCTGATTTGAAGTACGACTCCAATTTAGCCGTATTGTTATTTTCTGTCAGACACTAGGCGGAAAACTGTACAGTTTTAATCCCTTAAATCAGGTCTATGTTTTTAATAAGCGGTTATTCTTTGGCGATTCTTGCGAAGAATCTTACACGGTTTTAATCCCTTAAATCAGGTCTATGTTTTTAATACTACCGTTCACAATATCTTTTATTACAAGAAGTTGCAACAGGTGTTTCGCAAAGGTTGTTTTCTTTTGCTGCAAATCCGTGCATTTCTATTGCAAAAAATGTAATTTCTGTTTTCTTAATCATTTTAAACCCTTATATCACAAATATTTATATTTTATTCGCAAACCTGCGCCTTTTTTGGCAGATTTTTTCAAAAACGGAAGTCTGCGATTTTCTGTCAAAGAGCCAATCTGCTTTGTCATAAAACAATTTTATCACAGAATCACAAAATCCTCGTCTGTAATTTTATCGCCAGATTCAGTGTTTTTGCCGAAAACCTGCTTTTTCTGAAAATCGCGCTCGCACACCTCAAAAAACAGAACAAAATCTTCCTCAATGTCCATAAGCTTTTCAAGCCTGCCTTTCAGCTGCCCGATTGTCTCATCGCTTGCAGTGCTTTCAAAGACCGACTTCTGCACACGCCAGCCGTAGCTTTCAACGCATTTTGAGATTTTTGCAAGGCGTTTTGTGTCGCGGATGTCATAAACAATAAGCCAGTGCTTTTCCATTTTAACCTACAGAATCTCAAAAGTCTTTGGAATAAAAATATTTCCGTTTCCAAGCGAAGTTGTTTTTGCCGCGCAGTCCTGGCACAAAGGATAAATCCTAAGGCTGTCTTCCTTTTTATTGATGATTTTCAAAAGGGATGTCTTAAGTTCCTCAAGCTGCTCTTTTTCCATTTCGCACTCAAAAAATGAAAACTGAATGCGGATTCCAAAATTTTCTAGCGTCTTGGCAACTTTATTGAGCCGCTTGGGATTTGAAACATCGTAGCTTATAAAATAAATCATTTGAAATAATACGCCTTGTATTCAGTCTCTTCGCCGCAGACTACGCGCTTGTAATGCAGAACCTGCTGATAGATTATTTTTGCGTATGAGATTTTCTGCGCTGTCGGGGCATACAGAATCAGCGAATTCATTTTTGCCTCGAATGCAAAAATCACTTTTTTAATTCCGGCTTTTGTAAGAAGAATTCCATACTTTGCAGGCGTATTTTCTTCATCTTCCAAATTTGAATCTGAATCGCCTTTTTCCCTTTCCATTTCCAAAGGATAATCTTCGCTTTCGGCTGAGAACTCTTTTTTCTCAAAGTCTTCAGGTTTTAAAGTTCCCAAGTTGAACAGCGAGCAGCAGACAGAATCGCAGACTGGAGATCGGAATTCTTCCATCAAGTCGAACACAAGGGCGGTTTTTCCGTAATTCACCGCATGAAGGTTTCCGCAGCAAGAATCCAAGCCCTGAGACTCAATCGCGCTTTCCACGCGGTACATCAAAAGCGTGTACAAAAAGCTCAAGACGGCGTTCACATTTGTGCGCGGCGGATTTTTGCTTCTTGTCTTGAATTCCGCCCATTCGTCCTGAAGGTTGAATTTAAAGACCTCAAAATACTTTCTGGCGGCAAGCCCCTCGTAGCCGCGGAGCTTTTCAATGTCATCTGCCTTTTCCGCATTTGAAAGCGTATTCTTTACCGAACTGATTGCGCTTTCAACCGCCGCGTTTTCGCTTGAATTCTTGCGCTTGATTCTTTGCATAAAACTGATTTCGTTGCGGATTTTTCCCGCGACAATGCTTCTTGCAATCTCAAGCGACTTTTGCGGATTGTCCAGAATACGGAACTGCTTCTGCCTAAGAAAAATATTCTTTCCATCGCCAAAAGAAAGCTTTCCGTTGAATCTTCCGTTTGAGGAAAGGAATGTTGTTCCGATTTTGTACTTTGTAAGAAGCCGCAATGCGTCCGCGCTTATGGAAACTTTGCCCACAAGAACCAAATGCTCAGTCTTGAACGGAAAAAGAATTGTGCTAGTTCCGTCCGGCTGGCTAAAGACAATCGTCTCGTCCTTTTTAGAAAGTTTTCCGTAATCTGAAAGAATGTAGATTTCTGACATTGGTTTCCTCGAACTTCATTTTTTCAGTCATTCATCATCTGATACACATAAACCCAGCCTTCCTGCCAGAGTTTTGAAGATTCGCGGCTTAAAGTCTCGTATGCAGCTGAATTATAAAATTTCAATATGGACTCATTAAGAGAAAGATTTTCTTTTCTTGCCAGTTCACAGCAGATTTTAGAAGCCTTGCCCGGAATAAAAAGATGGACATTTTTTTGCGTAACCTGAGGTCGAATCATTGAAACACCTCCTCTGATTTTATGAATTTCAGATAGTCCAAAGATTTTTCTGTATGAAAACAAATCTGGTCAACGTATTTCCAAGCCATCAACTCGTCAAGAAGTTCTTTTTTGCTTAAGAAGCCGTCTTCGTACAAGTTCAGACTTGCATAGACATTATCATTTGCCACTGCGCCCATCACAACATCGTAATCATAAACAAAATGAATGTTCTGACGGTTCGCCATTACAAAGTCCAGCCATTCTTCATCAGCCTTATGAAACACTTTTGATTTGATTTTTTCAGATTTAAAGATTTCGCTGTCCACTTCAAATACAGAGACGATGGCTTTTTCATAATGAAATCTGTCTTTTTTTATCAAAGCCCATTTTTTTGCCTGCTCAAAGCTCGTTGTTGTGTAAAAGCCGTTTCCAAAATCCATCGCACGGCTTGGTTTCAAGATTTTCGGAGAAGGAACTTCTGAAAAACCGCCATGATATATTTTCATTATTCGCCCTCTGTTTTAATGAAATCTTCAATCGTTTCAATTATATAGGATTTCCCCTGTGTATGTAGAATCTCGTAATGCTCGCCAAGAAAATCAAGAACTTTTTTCTGATAAAATAAATTAGCAACCTCCCGGCCATTCAAATTTTTTGCAGCGGCGTATTCCTCAATGCACCAAGAAAGAAATTCTGCTTTTTTCTGAAACAATTCATCACTCATGACATTCGTCCTAGAACAGAAATTGTATCACGATTTTTATTTTTTTTCATTTCAAAACAATCAGAACGCATCATAAAGCCCGCAGTAAGAACACCAAAATCACCGCATTTCAAAATACTGGTACTTCTTGAAGCAGACGTGCTCAAAAATATATTCGCGGCTGACGGCTTCTCCCCTGCGGGATTCTTTTGCAATGCGCCGGGTTGTCGCATAAAGCGGAACAAGGCCGTTTTTTAAGGCAAAATCCACAAGAGTAAAAGTCGAGCCGAACTCGCCCTGAATTATAAACAAATCGCCGTAAGTTGCATTGCTCTTAAGCCAAAAAGCGACAGATTCAACGACTTCCTCATTGGACTTTTCCGGCGGAATTTGCGACCAAAGCTCCGAAAGATTTTTTTCCGGGTAAACAATTTCTGAGGAATTGAATTTTTCGCTTAGCTCAGCAAGCTGATTTTGAGTGAGGACGTGGTTTAGAAGACAAAATGTTCTGGGCATGGAATGAGCTATTTTCTCCATATATTTGAGTTTTTCAGTTATTTTTGTTCTTTTCTGCAATGTCAAGAAGTTTCTCAGCTATGTTTTGAGCACGGACAGTCTCCTTTTTATATGCCTTTATTTCTGACTGTTTTGCAAGAAGAGCTGCAACACCTCCAATGAGCACGCCACCAAGCAGAATTGCCGTATTTTTTGCAAATTTTAAAGTGTCAAACATGTTTTTCCTCCTGATATACTGTTTATAAAAAATTTTACAATTCAAGCCTATCTATAATAAAACAGGCGGCATTTTCACTGCGTTCAAGATTGCTCAAGTTTATGAAAGCGGAACTCCAGTTCATCCCCGCGTTTTTTTGCGGCCCTTACATCCGCATGATTGATATAAAACAAATGCCCCGCTTCAAAAATCAGGGCAGAAACAGCCGGAATGTTGACCTTAGGAATTCCTCCTGAAATTAGCGCACCAAGTCCTGCCGTCATAACCGCTTCTGCAAAAAACATGATAATTCTAAGCTGGGACTTTGCAGTATCGGAAAAATGTCTTTTCTCTGATACTGAAACGGATTTTTCATAAATTTTCAGAAGCATATCAGAAACGAAAGCTGCACTAATATCCTGCATTCTTATCGAAAACAGTTGCTGATAAACAACCTGGACATTAAAGTTCTTGCCTCTGCACATTTCTCTGGCCCACTCATCAAGCAAATTTACTATGCTTCCGTCTTCTTTTTTACGGTCAAGAAAAGAACTTCCAGGCAATACACATCCGTTTTTTGAGAAAGTATCTGCTGCAAGATGTCTGATCACCTGAATAATTCCCTTAGGTATTCCATACTGACCGCAAAGAAGCACAAAAGGGTTATCCCCATGCCAAAATGAAAGAATATCGTGTCCTCCATAAAGCCGATGAAGATAAGGTGCAAAAATTTTTCCACCTCTGGAAACAGTGTCTATAATATCACCGTTATGATGAAGAAGTTTTCCAAGTAACGTTTTCGGATTCCTCAGTGACGCATCCTCGTGAACCTGATCGAGCAGATTATTCAGAGCTTTAGAATTGCCTGCGGCCGCCCCTATACTGCCGATAAATATTACCGTCAAAAAATCACGAAAAGTAATGTCATCGGATTTGTCAAATGCGGCAGTAAATTCATTCTTCTCCATAACCGTACCCACTTTATTTATTCACCAACTCCCATCGCATAGACTGCAAGGAGAACAAACATTTTCCTGTCCTTAAGACTCTCATCAGCAAGCTCAGACTCATCTATCTGAACCGAAACTGTATTCTCGTCAGAAAAACTGATTTTAGGCAGAATTCTTTTTATCCGGGAAATATCCATATAATCAGCGACTCTGTTTACGCACACCGTCAGTTTTGTTTCTGACCCAAAATACATGAATAAATCCTTGTCTATGTTTATTGTCATTTTTTTCTCCGTTTATTTCTGCAGTTTTTCCAGTGATTTTTTTCCGAGCTGTTTCAGGGCTGCTCCAGCGGCTTTTTTTATTGCAAATTCCGCCACCGTCAAAACAATCGCACCTGCCGGACTTGACAGAAAGGCAAAAGTCCTTGCAGCACCAAAAGCTGTTATTGCTCCGTTTTTAGCAAAAAATTTTATGACTTTTACTGCGTTCATTTGCTCCTCCAATATTTATTTCTGCTTATATATATAAAGAGTTCTTTCTGTTCGGAAAATTAACACTTTTAAATAAAAAAAATCCGCCCAGAGTAATTCTGGACGGATTGAAAACCGGACAAGTCTCTCTCAAAGCTATCACTCATTGTTTTTTTGCAAATCAAAGAAGCTGTCTATTTTTCTACTTCTGTCAGAAAGCGTTTTTTCAGGAATTCCGAACAGTTTTGACACATCTTTTTGGGTATACTTAAATTTTTTGTTCTCTGACTTAGCAAGCTCCTGTCTTGCAAAATAATCTTTGACAAGCTCCATGTTTATAAAATCGTACTTTTTGTGTTTTTCTTCTATCCAGCCTGAATCCGGAAATTCTGCATCATGAAGAATTCTGTAGGTGAACATTACGCAAAGCGATTTGCGGACATCAGTTCTTACCGCTCTTGTATATATTTCAATGTCGTCAAAGAGCTTGTCAAGCATACTGTCATTATCGATTTTATCATCCAAGATTGCAGGTTTATCATCAGGCTCAAAATCGAGTAAAGTTACCGTCTCGCCATTCTTGCCAACAGGAGAATCAAGAGGCAACGCTTTGAATTCCGCCTCCTTTTGGACGCATAGTTTTTTAAGATTGTTGCAAAGCGCCTTATAAAAGTAGCCTGAATATGATGAAGAACATGGGGATTTTTTCCAAGAATTCCAGCACGCATCAATCGTTTTTACAATTTCCATGCATAAATGATCTTCCTTGCCCCTGAACTTTTTACAGCAAATTTCATCGCCATAAGACAAAAGTTCCGCAAATGCCTTATTCTTAAGTGCAGCAGGAGTTTCTGTTACAGGCCCGTCGCAGAGTTCCGGTGTAAAATATTTTTTGCAGAGAAGATTGATGGGATTTTCTTCTTTTGATTTTGAATCTTCCATAAAATAACCCCAAAAACACTAAAGCTCAAACAAAGTGTTGAGCATTGCCAGAGCAGACGCTCCGTCAGGAGCTTTCATTACAGAAGCCATGGAATTCAGGTAAAACAGTGATGTAACATCAAAAATTTCAGCGGTATCAGGAATCGGACGCTTGTTTTTATCAAAATCTACTTTTCCATATACAATGTTCTTAATATCCGCATCAAAGAATTTTTCTGCAAATCCAAGCACATAAAACAGAACCGGTGTTAAAGTCTTGGGGCCAAAAGTCATATCCGTATAAATTTCGCAGCCAGTCTCAAGCGAATTCACCAGCTGCCTGAACCTTGAATGCAAGACCTGGTTTGTCTCCCTGAATGCCTCCCTCACCTCGACATAAGAAATATCAGCTTTGATTTCAGAATTGATTTTGTCAAGCTCGTCTTTTTGGAGCTTCAGATTATCGTCAGAAAATTTCCCTTCTGTAACAATTCTTACAATCTTGACCTCATCACCTTTTTCAAGCGTTTTTGCAAGCAGAGAATCCACCGTAAAAAGCACGGGCTTTTCATATTCGATCGCCTTGTTTTCTTCAGATTTGTAGACAATGCCTTCTTTTATTTCCTGCATCGGAATTGTTGCAAATACAATCTTTTTCATTTTATCATGCCTCCTTATAAAAACGCCCAACGTTATGAAGCGGACTTTGTAATCCGTT
>DLKK01000103.1 GCA_002478955.1 Treponema sp. UBA7590 | reverse complement strand
TTCTGGTAGCTCATTCAATTTCTTTCACAATTTATAAAAAAATTCAGAATTTAGATTATCCTATCTCAAGTTTTTTGCCGTTCAAGATTGCGTCTAAAAGAATTCCTTTTTTATAAACAAGTTTCAGCGAAAAAAACGGAGCGCGCAGCTCAAGAAGTTTCAGAAAAATCTCATCACCTTTCCAGTGCGGAAGTTCATTCATCCTGGATTTTTCAACCCACTCAAGTTCGCCTTCGTCACATTCAGTCAGTTCACCAGAAAAACTGTCCGACCAGAAAATATGCATATATTCAGTAAAATTTCCGTCGCTTACAAATGTAACAATCCCGCGGTATTCCAGAGAATTCAGAGTAAGTCCAGTTTCTTCCGTTGCCTCACGCAAAACACATTCTTCAGGGCTTTCTGTTTCCTCAAATTTTCCGCCAATCCCAATCCATTTATCGTGGTTGTAGTCATTCTGTTTTTTTGTGCGGTGAAGCATAAGATATTTCGAGTCTTTTTCTATGTAAACCAACGTTGTATTCTGCATTGATTTGTTCATAAATCAGCCCAAAACCATCTTGTCGTTCACTTCGCCGTTTATGCTGAATTTCTGGAGCAAATCCTCAACCGTAAGATTCTTCTTTTCTTCGCCTTTTACGTCGTAAACAACCTTTCCGTCCATCATCATTATAAGCCGGTTTCCGTAACGGATTGCGTCCTTCATATTGTGCGTCACCATAAAAGCTGTAAGATTATCGCGGGTAATAAATTCTTCTGTAAGCTCAAGGACTTTTTTTGCAGTTTTCGGGTCAAGGGCCGCCGTGTGCTCATCCAAAAGCAACAGTTTCGGCTTCTGCAACGTTGACATCAAAAGAGTCAAAGCCTGGCGCTGTCCACCAGAAAGAAGCCCGACTTTTGCGTTCATACGGTTTTCAAGCCCCAAATCCAGAAGCGCAAGTTTTTCCTTGTAGACTTTCTTTTCCGCAGGCTGAACATACCAGCTCAAACCACGTCGTTTTCCGCGCCGCATTGCCATCGCAAGGTTTTCTTCTATAGACATATTTGCGGCAGTTCCCATCATCGGGTCCTGAAAAACGCGCCCAAGATATTTCGCGCGCTCGTATTCAGGGCGGCCGGTCAAATCAACGCCATCCAAAACAATTGAGCCAGTATCAGTGTAATGAACGCCGGCAATAATATTCAGCAAAGTTGATTTTCCAGCTCCGTTTCCACCGATTACGGTAATAAAATCCCCGTCATCAATTTCAAGGTCTACACCGCGGATTGCCTTTTTTTCTGTTATTGTTCCAGGATTAAAAGTCTTTGTTATATTAAAAAGTTTAAGCATTGCAGACCTCTGTTATTTTTCACCATGCTTTTTTACTTGAACATGACGCGTATTTTCTTCTTCATTTAAATTCATTCCGGGCAAACTCCGGCGGCGGCGGTCAATTTTTGCTTTTACAACAGGAACGCTTAATGCAACCGCAACAATAAGGGCGGTCAAAAGCTTTAAATCTGTCGATTTTAATCCAAGCTGAAGAACCACCGCAATCACGATCCTATAAATAATCGACCCAAAAACAGCGCTTAAAAGAGTCCACCAAAAACCAAATTTTGAGCCAAAAATAACTTCACCGATAATTATGCTTGCAAGACCGATTACGATTGTTCCGGTTCCCATTCCAACATCAGCGTAGCCTTGACTCTGGGCAACAAGTGCACCGCTCATCGCGACCATTCCATTGGAAATCATAAGTCCAAGCATTTTTGTATTATCTGTGTTTACGCCCATCGCGCGGACCATATGCTCATTGCTTCCTGTCGCGCGGACAGCACTTCCAATCTCTGTGCCGAAAAACCAGTACATAAGGGCAATAATAATTCCTACAACAACCAGCCCTATTATCAACGAAACAGAAGTTGTTGTAAGACGTCCGCCGGAAAAATCCTTCAGCATGCTCATCATTGTGGAATTACCCAAAAGAGGAGTGTTGGCTTTTCCCATTATACGGATATTAATAGAATAAAGCGCAATCTGAGTCAAAATACTTGCAAGCAGAATATTTATCTTAAGTTTAGTATTCATAAAACCAGTTGCAAGACCACACAGCATTCCTGCTATAAAAACGAACAGCAATGTAAAAATAGGATTCATTCCTTTTACAATAAGAATAGCTGTAACAGCTCCGCCAGCCGCGAAACTTCCGTCTACGGTCATGTCAGCCACGTTCAAAATTCTAAAAGTAAGATAAACTCCAAGTGTCATAAGTCCCCAAAGAATTCCCTGGGCAACCGCACCTTCCATCGCAAATAAAACGGCCATCATGCGCTCCAAAAATAAGATTGAATATTAATTAGTCTCTAGGAACTGTGATTCCAAGAACCTTTTCAGTTTCTTCATTTACAGTAAGATCGCAGTTCTGAAGATATTCAATCGGCATTTCAGCAGGATTTTTCCCATCCCGAAGAATTTCCACAGCCATTTTTGCAGTCTGCTTTCCAAGTTCATAATAGTTGATTCCGTAAGTTGCAAGTCCACCGGCCATTACCATGCCTTCCTCGCCGCAGATTGTAGGAATCTTCTTTTCATTTGCAACCTGGGAAACCAAAGTCATTCCGGCAGCAATCATATTGTCTGTAGGTGAATAAATAACATCAACTTTTCCGCAGAGATTTGTGACAACCTGCTGGATTTCATTCGCATTTGAAACTGTTCCGTCAATATATTTCAGGCCAAGCTTATCGCAGGCAGCTTTTGCAAGTCCAACCTGAAAATAAGAATTCTGCTCGCTTGAGCAATAAAGCATACCTACAGTTTTTGCATCCGGAACAATTTTTTTAAGAAGTTCCATCTGGGCCGCACAAGGAGTAAGATCAGAAGTTCCTGTAACGTTTCCGCCAGGAGCCGAGTTTTTCTGCACAAGTTTTGCAGATTCAGGGTCTGTAACCGAAGAAATAAGGATTGGAATATCTTTTGTAAGGTTTGCCACAGCCTGAGCCGCTGGAGTCGCAATCGCAAAAATCAAGTCATCGCGGTCATTTATAAGCTTTTCAGCAATTGTAACACAGTTTACCTGCTCGCCCTGAGCATTGTGGTAGTCAATCTTTATATTTTGTCCGTCAACGTAACCTGCCTCAGCAAGACCGTCAACAAAGCCTTTATAGTTTGCGTCCAAAGCAGAATGTTCAACCAGCTGGATAACACCAATCTTGATTTTTTTATCGCCAGATTTTGAACATCCTGAAAATCCAATGGCAACCGCACAAAGGGCAGCAGCCGCAGCAAACAGTTTTTTCATTTTTTATAATTCCTCCAAAAATTTGCAGTTAATTTTTTTTTAACCGCAAAAATATGTTACCATTATAAAGCCAAAAAGAGCTATAAACAAGAACGAATTTGCATGCCTGGACAAAAAATATTGCCTTTTTCATGATTGGACTATAAACTGTTTGTATGAAATTAACTATAAGACTTTTTCTTGCTTTTGTTTCTGGAATTTTAATCGCATCGTGCAACACAGTACCGAAGATTCCAGATGACGCAACTTCAACTCAGCTCATCCAGATGGGTCAGGATGCTCTTGAAGTTTCAAACTATACAGCCGCCGAAACTTACTACAACGCTGTAATCCAGCGCTACGGAATGGACACCGCAACATATATCGAGGCTTCTTACGAGCTTGGGCACCTTTACCTTAAACAGAAACGATACGATGAAGCCTACCAGAAATTCGATGAAATTCTCGCAACTTTCTCAAATGCTGAGATAGGAACAATTCCAGCTTCATACAAAAAACTTGCAGAAATGGGAATAGAAAAAATTCCGCCGAAATACAAGTCTGAAAAATAACAGCTGAAGTTTTTGTTTTTTGCTAAATACACAAATCCCAAAAATTTCATATCAACATTTCTAAAACTTGCATTACGCTATAAATCGATATAAAATGTATATATGAAAAATGTACTCATTATCGATGCGCCTCCGATGTTCCGGGAGTTTTTAAAGAACAAACTTTCAGAGGAAAAAGTCAACGTTGTGATAACGCAGGAAAAACGCGATGCCCTTATAAAAATCACGTCTGTCCTGCCTGATCTTGTAATCATCGACATAAACGAATTTGACGATCCAGACGCAGTAATGGAACTTTTTCAAAAAATAAAGGCTGACCCGAACGCCTCAAGAATTCCGACCATTGCAACCGGACCAAAAATGGACAAAAGCATAATCGAAACCTACGCAAAACTCGGAATCCATAAATATTTCATAAAACCAATCAAATTTGATGTTTTCTTTGAGTCAATCGGAAAAATTCTTCACACATCATTCTCAATGGATTCAACACCGTGCGTGCTTGACATCCACCGCAACGGCGACATTATTTTTATTGAAATCGCGCAGGGCTTGAACCGCGAAAAGCTTGCCCTTTTAAAGTACAAACTTTCAGAAATAATCGAAAACAACGAAATCGAAGTGCCAAAAATCATCCTTATGATGACAAACCTTGAGCTCAGTTTTGTTGACGGCCTGAACCTTGAGCTTCTGATTGACAATATTCTTTCAGACCCGAAAGTCCACACAAAAAATGTAAAAGTCCTTTCGTTCAGCACGTTCACTCAGCAGCTCATAGACGGACATCCGCAGTATGATGGAATTGAAGTTGCCACAGACATTTCGCAGATTCTGAATTCTTTTGTGGAGAGCACAAACACTTCACGCGTCTCGGACTTGATTGCGGACAGAATTCTTTCAATTTCAGACTCAGATTCTGACGGTTCAATTGAAATGCGATTTTCCTCTGATTCAATGGATTCTCTCAATGATGAAAATCCTGAGGAAACAAAACTTCCAGAGGAAAGCAAAATTTCTGCCGCCGGAACAAATGCAAATTCATCACAAAATGAAAAAGACGAGACAATCGCCGTTATCGACGATGACCAGATAACCTTAAAACTTTGCTATGCGGGATTTACCCAGACCGGATACAAAGTTGACCTTTTTTCAAGCGGAATAGATTTTCTTGCGAACATGGCAAAAAAGAAATACAAGGCGATTATTCTGGACATTCTTATGCCGGGAGTTTCAGGTTTTGACACGCTGAAAAGACTTCAGGGGCTTGCGAGCAAACCGCCGATTGTGATTTACTCGCAGGCAATCAGAAAAGACATTGTCCTTCAGGCGCTTTCCCTTGGCGCAAAAAGTTTTATTGTGAAACCGCAAAAGCCGGAAGTTCTTGTAAGCAAAGTCCAGGAAATCTTATCATCAGATGAATAAAAAAAACGAGCTGGACAACGAACCGGAAGATTTTGACATTCCAAACGAGCTTTTTATCGCAAATGCGGTCCACGAAATAAGAACGCCGGTTCAGACCGTAATCGGAACGCTGGATTTGCTTTCTGACACGCGGCTGAACAAAGAGCAGATTGAATATGTCCGCCAGATTCGTTACGGCGCGGACGTTCTTTTGGCTCTTGTGAACGATATCCTTGATTTTTCAAAGTTAAAGTCCCACAAACTTCTTATTGAAAATATTCCTTTCAACGTAAAAACTCTTACCGAAAATGTCGCGCATCTTATTGGAATTGAAGCGTACAACAAAGAAATTGAAGTTGTAACGGACATTGACTACAAAAATATTCCGGACACAGTCTTGGGGGACCCGACGCGCATCCAGCAGATTCTTCTGAACCTTCTGAAAAATGCTGTTAAATTCACAAACTGCGGCTACATCCACCTTGAACTTTTTCGCCAGCAGGAAAATCTGCTTTTTCAGGTTACGGACAGCGGAATCGGCGTTGATGAAAAAAAGATGGACTCGCTTTTCAAAAGTTATTATCAGGGCGACTCGTCTTTTACGCGGAAATATGGAGGCTCAGGGCTTGGTCTTGCAATCTGCAAACTTCTTGTGCAGAAAATGAACGGAAAAATCGGAGTAAGAAAAAATCCGTACGGCGGGTCAATATTCTGGTTTTCTGTTCCTCTAAAAATAGAAATCACGGAAAATTCGTTCCTTTCTGCACCGTATGTGCCACCAGTTCCCGCGACAACAAGAATCCTTATTGTGGACGACAGCAATCTTGTACGGAAAAGCCTTACAAACCAGCTGAATTCAATCGGACTTCAATATATCCAGTCATCTTCCAACGGCGAGGACGCATTCCTAAAAATGCAATACGCCGAACAGCTTGGAAATCCCTTTGAAATCGTCTTTATTGATATGATTATGCCGGTTGTCGAAGGCTGGCACCTTGCCTCAAAAATCAAAAATTCACCGAGCCTTGCAAAAACAAAACTTTATATGCTTGTTCCAGAAGGACAAATGGGACGAGAGGCAAAAATGAAGCTTCTGGACTGGTTCGCAGGATATTTGTACAAGCCAATCCGCCGCGAAAAGCTGGATGCGCTCTTAATCGACACGAACGGCGAGATTCCGTCCGCAAAACTGCTTGAAGAAATTGAAGAAATTCAAAAAGAAGAGAAACTTGACGAAAAAACGGAATTTGCAAAAGGAATAAAAATTCTTGTGGCAGAAGATCATCCTGTGAACCGCGAAATTCTTGTTCAATTTCTGGAAAAATTCGGCGCGACAATTTTTCAGGCAGAAAACGGAATTCAGGCAATCAATACAATTTCAAAAAATCCAGAAATCCAGATGATTTTCATGGACATCCAGATGCCGACCTTGAGCGGAACCGAAGCGACAAAAATTCTCCGGCAGAAAAAATATGCAGGAATCATAATCGTCTGCACCGCAAACAACGACTCCTCAACTTTTGAAAAATACAGAAACATTGGAATCAACGACATCCTTATAAAACCGTTCAAGCGTGAAAAAATTTTCGAGCTGCTGGACAAATGGAAAATCATCCTCGGTCTTTCAAAGGCAACAGAATTTTCCGCGGCCGAGCAAAAAAAGACAATCGCAAATGACGAGCTTTGGGACATCCAGGATTTTGAGGACACAATCGGAAAAGACTGGGATTTGGGAAATCAGATTATCCTTGACTATATTGAACAGACAAGCAAATTTCTGGTTTCCGGGAAAAAATTCCTTGAGACAAAAAATTTTGAGGAACTCCACCGGATTGCGCATACTTTAAAGGGAAGTTCGGCTGCAATTTCCGCAAACAAGCTCGCAAACATCTCTGCGAAAATGAATCAGGCGGCAAAAGACAAAAATTCAGACGCGCTGCTTTTGAATCTTATTGAATTTGAGGAAAAATTTAATCTATTCTTATTGAAAACAAACAAATGGGACCACAAATGCTAAAAACAAATTATCATACGCACACATCTTTTTGTGACGGAAAGGGAAGCCCCGAAGAAATTGCTGAAGCCGCGACAGCAAAAGGCTTTGACATTCTTGGTTTCTCGAGCCACAGCATGTATCCTTTTGCCGGAGCGTGGCACATTCCAACAAAAGATTTTAACGTTTATGCTGAAGCTGTAAATTCCGCAAAAGAAAAATTCAGCGGAAAACTGAAAATTCTTCTTGGATTTGAGGCAGATTACATTCCGCTGGTCACAAAACCAGACTTTGATCGCTACAAAAAACTTGATCCGGATTTTTTAATCGGCTCGGTCCATTATGTTTTTTCAGAAAAAGGGCGGCTGTGCGTTGACTACAGCGCCTCTCTCTTAAAAGAAAAAATTGACACGCTTTACAATGGAAATTCCAAAAAAGTTGTCTGCGAATATTTTTCACTTGAACGGGAAATGCTTTCAAAAAGTAATTTTTCAATAATTGGCCACGCGGATCTTGTCCGGAAAAACAACAATGCGCTCAAAATGTTCAATGAGAAAGATTCCTGGTACAGAAAAGAAATAAAATCCACCGCTGACGCAATCAAAAAATCTGGTGTTATTGCAGAAGTGAACACAGGAGCGATTGCACGAGGCTACATGGACGGCGTTTACCCTTCTGACGAATTTCTTGCGCTTCTGAACGAAAGAAATGTTCCTGTAACGCTTAGCTCAGACTCACATTCAAAAGAAAACCTTGACTTTGCCTTTGACAAAGCGATTCAGGCAGTTCAAAAAGCGGGATACAGAGAACTTGCCTACATAGACACAGACAGAAAAATAAAATTCCAGAAAATCTCATGACTTTGAGTTTTATCCCTTTTGAACAATCGCTTTCGCCGGATTTACAATTTGTTCCAGATGATTGGTCTCACACTTCGTTTGTATTGATTGAGGTGATACGCACTTTAGTTAATACAACCGACCAAAATCTTCACAAATTATAAATCCGACTATGCTTTTATCATATTTGAAAAAAACTCAAAAAATAAAAACCAGATTATCTATTTCTGCGTTCGGCAGTGCTGGCGCAATTTACACACATAAATGCATATGGAATTGCTTCCAGGCGTGCCTGAGGAATCTCTTTTCCGCAGCCAAGACAGATTCCGTATTTTCCTGTGCGGATTCGCTCAAGAGCGTTGTCTATCAGTTTCAGGCGGTTTGCATCCTGCGCGCTCAATGAATCAAGCAAAGTTCTGTCAACTGCATCGCTGGCAATGTCAACTTCATCACCAGATTCAATCGGTTTCACAAGGCTTTTCAAATCGCTTGTCTGTGATTCAAGCGCAGACAAAATAGTCGCTCTCTGTTCCAAAAGCTTTTCTTTGATATTGGCAATAAATTTTTCGTCCATATTTGTTCTCCCACGGTCAACTTTGTGAAAGGTAGCAAATTTCACTATTGTTGACAAGTCTTTTTGTTTTGGTACATACTAATATAGTATAAAATCTTAAAAACGCAAAACTTTTTCGATTTTTTTTGGAGGAATCGTGGCTAAAGAAGAAGCTATTGAAGTTGAGGGAATTGTAAAGGAAGCATTGCCTAACACAATGTTCCGTGTTGAACTGCAGAATGGACACATGATTATGGCGCATCTTTCTGGAAAAATGCGCAAACACTACATCAGAATTGTTCCTGGTGACAGCGTAAAAGTTGCACTCTCACCTTACGACCTTGACAAAGGACGTATTATTTTCCGTCAGCGTTAGGCTTGAATATCAACCGGAGCGCACGAACAGCTCCGGTAAAACCTGTCACAAGCAAACCAAGACATAAAAGCGGACCGAATGGAATTATAATCCATGAGAACCTAAAAAAGAAAAGTCCGATAAATATCTGCCCAATTTTCATAAAAAATTCAGTCCACAAACTCTTTTTTGAATAAGACTGTTCAGGTTTTCTATATTCGTAATAATAATTTGTATTTCTTCCAGAATTCTGGCTTGAAGAACTGTTGAACCACTGCCAGAACGAATCTTCTGAGCCAAATGGATCTGAATAAGACTGCCTTTGATAATAGTTCTGGTAATTATTCTGATAATAAGAATTCTCTGAATTATAACTTGTGCTTGCCGAACCAAACTGGTCATATTCAGCACGTTTTTTTTCATCGCCAAGAACATCGTACGCTTCTGATATTTTTTTGAATTTTTCTTCCGCCGTCTTGTCGTCCGGATTTCTATCAGGATGATATTTAAACGCAAGATTTCTGTACGCTTTTTTTATTTCTTCTTGTGTCGCATTCTTTGAGATTCCCAAAACTGAATAATAATCGTTCAATGTGTTCCTCGCATTAAAAATCTATTAAAAAAATAATGAAAAATCCTGTTGGTTACAAGGTTTTTATTTAAAAAGATTATCTTTTAGAATTACCCAGGTTGCGCCTTTTCCGCCTTCACTTGAATCTGGATGACCAGAAGTTCCAAGCCGCTTGTCCTGCTCAATGAATTTTCTGACCATTTCGCCAAGAACCGGATCTGTCCCGTGCGTGTGCAGACCTTTGCCGTGAACGATCATAATTTTCTTGATTCCTTTTGACTCACATTCTGAGACAAATGATTCCAGCCGCGCCCAAGCTTCCTCTTTTTTTAATCCGTGCAAATCAATACGCGCCTGCGGACGCATTTCCACAAGGCTTGAACGGCTGTGATATTTGTTTCTCGCCTCTTCCTGCTCAAAAAGAGCATCTTTATCAACTGTTCCATAGCGCCTGAGCCAAAGTTCCATTGGATTTATGTGTTTCTGGCTTTCTTTTTCAACATCATAACCGTTCTGGAATTCCTTTTTCATTTCCAATGCGGCTTTTTCCTCTGCCGTGGGAGCATTTGCCTTTTTGTGGGAAACCGTGTTTTTTCCGCTGAGCCGCTGTTTTTCAGCCTGTTTTTTCTGCTGAACATCCCACTGAGCTAAAATATCACCAAAATCCATGTTTTCACCTTATTTACCAATAATAATAATTCCTTCATCTTTTACCCAGCCACCGGATGAACCGAAGCGGATAAAAACCCAGTCGCCGGCTTTTTGCTCAACCAGCACGCGTTTTCCGCTTTCAATCGAAGATACGGCGGCCGCGCTTTCTTCTGGAACAGGACTTACGTTTCCACCTTTAAAGATTGCGTATGTTCTTGAAATAAAAACCGACGAAATTATCATTCCGACAAGAAAAATGACCATCGCACCGGAAAATGCGAGGATTCCCAGAATTTTCCGTGAGACTGCCGAAAAAACTGTAAGAATAACACATACCAGAAGAAGCGCAATGCAACTCCAGAGCCAAAAATAAGTCGGTTCCATCGCGCCATCTGAAATTCCATGCTGTCGCTCAAATATTTTCCGCTCATGGAATTTTTTTGCAAACGGGACCGAATGTCTTTCTTCCGACCTGAGTTCCGCAAGTTTCTGGCAATCTTCCTGAGTCAGCTTGTCGCTTGCCGCAATTTTGTTTTTTGCAGTCCGGGCAGCAAACGCATAGCCAAAATACGCTTCGCTGTCATCAGTTTTTTTTGCCTTGGAAATTCCTTCCGTAACAGGAATCAGAGTTTCAGGCAGTTTTAATTCAATTCTTGTTCCATTGTATGAAGTCGCGATAATTTTCATATCAGGCAGGGAAAGTTTTCCTGCATAAAGCGGCTCCCATTCAAATGTTGAAACCGGAATTTTTTCCTCGATGAATTCTGAGCTTCTAAGAGTTCCTTTTGTAATATCATATTGCTCCAGCTCGCGCACAAGCGCATTTTTTGGAACAGACCAGTTATAAGAAATTATCTGCACAGCATACTGGAGCGAAACCGTAAAATGCAGCGGCACTCCGGCAACCGCCGAAAATTTCGCCTCATCAGCAGTTTTTCCACGCCGCTGGCTTATAAGCTCCTGACCGTTTTCAAAAGTCACAACAAGGCGCGGCATAATGTTCCGCGGATTTTCAGAAATCACAACAGGCGCGAACTGAATGTAATAAAGCCGGGAATTTATATATACATGAAGAGAACGCAAACGGTAAGTCTTCGCCTCCGCGAAATTCAGCCAAAGCTCAATTTTTGTGCCGCTGACTTTGTTCTCATCAGAATATTCAGAGCGCCGGAGAGAAACAAAATTCACTCCGTTAGGCAAATCTGGAATCTGAGCCTGAACAACATCCGATTTTACGTAAGGAATTTTCAGCTCAAAGGCACAGTCGGTCGCGCTGAAATTTGTGTTGTTCACAGGTTTTACCAAAAGATTCTGGATCATGCTGAAAGTAAGTCTTTGCTGGGCAAAACCGGAATTAGCCGAAGATGCAAAAACCAAGAGCGCGCAAAGATTTTTTAGTAATCCTGAGATGAATTTGAATTTTCCGATTTTTCGCTGTTTTTCCATTGTTTTTCGTCGTACTCCCGAATTCTTGCAAAAATTGATTCTTCCATTGTAGAAGAACTTTTTGACTCAGAAACTTGATTCTGCACATTCTGCTTTGATTTTATCTCTTTTTCCGCATTCATAAGGGAAATTTCAAGATTGATTTTTGCGTCAATTTTTGTACCGTCAATTTTTAAAGCATTTCTAAAGCATTTTGCGGCTTCCTCGTAATTTCCTTTGCGGTTCGCGATGATTCCGCAGTTGTAAAAAACCGCATAACGGATGTTCTTGTCCTCCACATTCTCAAGCTGTCTGTAGCGTTCAAGAGCCACATCATTTTCATTCTGAACAAGATAAGTTGTGGCTAGGTCGTAAACCGCATACTGCTCAAGCAACAGATTTCCATCATTCTGCGCGTCAAAAACTGTCTGAAGATATTTTGCCACAGAGTCATTATACTTTTTCTGATACCAGAACCACGAGCCTTCAAGAATATTTTTTGCGCCAAAAACCGCATTTTCGCCTTTACAGGAAACAAAAAGCATACAAAAAACAATCAAGGCAGCAGTTTTTTTGAATTTTTCGGCAATTCCTTCCGGATCAAGTTCCGTAATCACGTAGCTAAGCACACTGAAAAGAATTCCCAGCCCAAGAAACAGAGAATAGCGCTGAACCGGTTTTATCTCGTAAGTAACACCGTTTTCCCCGGAGTCGGAAATTGAATTATTCTTTATACCGTCCAGTAAAGTAAGCGCAGAACCAGGCTCGGTAGCGTCAATATACGAAATCTGAACGTCAGAAACTTTACTTGCTGAATTTTTTTTCATTGCGGCGACACACGCTGCCTTCATTTTATCGGAGCGCAATGCCGTAAGAACATAAGTTTTTCCGTCGCCGGCAAGAACTTTTGTTTCCCGCTCTGTTCCAAAACCGATAAGGCTCACGGAAATTCCCTGGTTCACACAGCTTATCAGCGAACTTTCAAGAAGAGAATCCGTTTCCTCTCCGTCTGTAAAAACCCAGATTGAATTTTTAAAAGAAAAATTTGAAGGAAATGATTTCTGCGCACTTTTTATTCCTTTTCCAAGGCTTGTTCCAACCGAGCTCATAAAATTTGAAGAAAGAGAATCAATCAGCGACTCAACAGCGGCTCTGTCATCCGTCAAAGGCAAAACCGTAACTCCATCACCTTTTGCAAGAACCACAGAAATCTGCGTGTCAGGAATGTGAGAAAGAAGCATTTTCGCATATTTTTTTGAAGCCTCAAGACGGCTAAGCCCTGAAGAAGCATCATCAGCATTCATGCTGTAAGAAATGTCAAAAACAAGGGAAACAGCCGTTCCTGAAGTCTGGACAGGAGCAAGATAAGTTCCCCAGGAAAATCCTGCAAACGCAAGAACCAGCATTGCCCATGCGACTGATATGCAGAAAGTACGAACTCCGAACATAAGCGCAAAATTTTTTGTTCTCCGGGCAGGAATTGAACTTTTATCTTTTACGGTAAAAAATTTCAGGTTTTTATAGGCTTTCTTGAATTGAAGAATCGAAATTATCAACGCCGGCACTAAAAGCGCAAGTCCGTACAAAGCGTAAGGCCGTTGGCACGAAAAATTCATCAGATTGCCTCCTTAAGAAAAATGCGTTTTATAATCCAGCTTAATATGAAAAGAATTCCAGCCACAAAAACAAGTTTGTCGTAATAGTCGCAGCTGACAGTTTTTGAATGGTAAGTCTGGACAACGCTCTGGTTATTTACAATCATGGAAAGCGCAAGGTTAAAATCGTTCAGCGACTTTATCTCAAAAAATCTTCCGTCGCCTGTTACGGCAAGTTTACGCAAGGATTCCTCGTTGTAGGAAGAATTCAGATATCCTGAATAATTTTTTCCGGTAGAAGGATCGGTATATTCAAGAGGAACCGAGCCGCTTGTGCCGATTCCCATAACGTAAAGCGCAATATTGTTTCGTTTTGCAAGTTCCGCAGCTGTTTCCGGATGAATTGCCCCGGAATTATTTTCTCCGTCTGTCAAAAGGACAATGCATTTTTTTGGCGCAGCTGAACCAGAAAGATGAAAAACCGCAGTTGCAACTCCAGTTCCAATCGCAGTTCCATTTCCAAGCTGACCAATGCTGAGCGTCTCAAGCCGTTCAGTAAAAATCTTTTTGTCAATTGTAGGCGGAATTACGATTGCCGCTTCCTCACCCATCGCGACAACGCCAAAAGTTGCCCCCGGATTTGACTCAACAAGTTTTTTTATTGAGGTTTTAGCCGTCTCAAGGCGCGTGAAATTTCCCATATCTCTTGCCGCCATGCTTGGACTTATATCCACAACAAAGACAACATCTGTTCCGCGCGAAGTGTAAACCCGTTCCTGCTTATACAAAATCGGCTCAGAAAAAGCAATCACAACAATAACAAAACCTGATACAACAAGAATCCGTGAAAGCACTGAACCAAAATTCCTAACAGGCTTATGCCACAGGAAATTTTTCCCGTTCCAGTCAGAAAGAGTCACAATGAATGAAGGCCGTGAAAAAATTCCGGCTTTCCTGAAAATATACAAAAGAGGAAGCAGAAGAAGCAAAAGAAAAGCGGCAGGATTCTGAAAATCAGGCATTTTCCCCTCCAGTTTCAAAGGCTTTTATTATAGTACGGGAATTTGCAATCATCATTGCGCGTTCATCCGGCTGAAGCTCCGCGGCATAAACCTGCGACGGTTCCCTTTTTGAGTCGAGCGAACCGTGTGCAAAACGGATGTAATCCGCGCGCCGGAAAATCTCCTGCACAGAACTTACATTTTCGCGCAGAAAATCGCTCATCGTTCCGCCTGTAAGTTCATCGAACGCAGAAGAAATCTGTTCTGTAGAAAGCGCGTCAAATTTTCTTCCGAAACGAACCGTAAGGTAATATCTGAAAATCTGCTGGACCGCAAGGCAAAACGCAACATCATTTATACGCAGGGAATTTTTTTCAAGTTTCCTGAATTGGCGAAGTGCATTTCTTGCATTTTTAGCATACATCCGAAGAGTTTTCCTCTGTTTGAGCTTTAAGGAAATCTCCTGCCACTTTAAAACTGTATGCAAAATAATTATAAGAAGTGCAACAAGAAGCAAAACTGCCGCATATATCACATAAATCGTTCCAGGAAAAAGGAGCGGTCCTTTTATGCCACGGAGAGAAGAATCCTCATCTTTTGTTATTATGGAAGAAATCTCAACCGGCTTAGGATCAATCAAAAAAGGAACAGGATTTGTGTTTCCAAAGACAGCAGAAAGAAGGTCAAACTGCGGAAAATCCAGAATTCCGACTTTCCACGGAGTAAAAGTCAGAACAACCGTGTAAAGCAATCCATTTTTTTGAATCACAGCTTTTTGAAGCGTAAAATTCTCGTTGTCAAAATCGAAAGGCAATTTTTCAAAAATCAGCGGCTTTTCGTCAAGATTTTCCTCATTCGGAAAAAAATCCACATTTGAGTTGAATGTATAATGAAGTTCCGCTGTGTCACCTACAAAAATCCGTTTTGGCAGAACCATCTGGCTGGTTTCAGTCTGCGAGAAAAAATTCCGGGAAGCAAAAAATGCGGCGCAAAAAAACAAAATCCGTCTAAAAAGTCTCAAAATTATCGGCCTCCCCATCTGTAGTTTCCAGAATTTCTTGAAGCAAAAAAATTCAAAAGAATACGGACCACGTCTTCTTCCGTGGAAACCGAGACAAAACCAGCTCCCCGGCGAGCGCAAAAATCTTCCAGTCGGGCAGTTCTTCGCCTGTAGGCATCGCGCCACGCAGACTTGAAATCCTGCGATGAAGTCGGCAAAACCATGCGCACGTTCGTTTCATTGTCAGTAAATTCAAAGGCACCTGCGTCCGGCAATTCCCAGTCAGTCGAATCTGCAATGCGGATTGCGGCAACATCATTTTTCTGGCACAAAAGCTTGAAAGGATCTTCCCAGCCAGAATTCCTAAAATCAGAAATAACAAAGACAAGAGAATGATGCTTTAACATTTTCACCGCACCTGTAATCGCATTTCCAAGAACAGAACCTTTTACCGCACCATTAAATTCATCCAGTTTTGAAAGAATATGCATTGTGCGTTCCCTGCCGGACTCTGGCACGCAGGAAAAATGAATTCTTCCGTCAAAAAAAACTGCACCGACCGGGCTTTCGTTCAGCTCGCCTGCCAAAGCCAAAAGCGCGGCAACTTCCGCAGCGGTCTCATATTTAACCTTTCCTTTTGAGCCTGTAAACATTGAAGCAGAACGGTCAACTATCAAAAAAACTTCAAGCTCATGCTCTTCGGCAAACATTTTCACAAACGGTTTTCCCATGCGGGCAGTAACGTTCCAGTCGATTGAACGGACATCATCACCGCGCAGATATTCGCGCACACCGGAAAATTCAATCCCCTGGCCACGGTAAAGCGAACGGAATCCGCCGCTTTTCATGCTGTCTGCAAGTTTCCGTGCTGCGATGCGAAGATATGTGGCTTTTTGAAACAACGAATCTTTCGATCCGGAAAGCAAATGTTCCATAATTTTTCCTTAAGGAACCGGAATAAAATCAAGAATTTTGGCAATGATTTCATCTGCGGAAATATTGTCCGCAGCCGCCTCGTAAGAAAGAACAATTCTGTGACGCAACACAAGCGGCGCCACTTTCTTCACATCTTCCGGAAGGACAAAAGAACGACCGGCAAGAAGCGCGGTGGCTTTTGCGCACTGAAGAAGAGCGATTCCCGCACGTGGGGAAGCACCGAAAGTTATGTAGCGCGTAATGTCATGCTCAGTTTTTTTCTTTAAATTTGGACGTGTAACAGAAATCAGTTGCACAATATATTCAACAATCTTATTATCGCAGGCAATCAAGGAATTCATCTCCCTGAAATTAAGCAAATCCCTTGCTGTAAGAACCTGGTTGACAGGAACTTTTGAAGCCGCTCCCTGGGTTTTCACAATCTCAACTTCTTCTTCCGCAGTAGGATAAGTAACATTGAGCTTTAAAAGGAACCGGTCAAGCTCAGCTTCAGGAAGATTATAAGTTCCTTCCTGCTCAATCGGGTTTTGTGTGGCAAGAACAAAGAATGGCTCAGGCAACTTGTAAGTCTCCTCCCCGATTGTAACCTGCTTTTCTTCCATTGCCTCAAGCATTGCAGACTGAACCTTTGCAGGAGCGCGGTTAATTTCATCAGCAAGAACCACATTTGAAAAAACCGGACCCTTGCGCACGCTGAAAGTTCCTTTTCCCTGCTCATAGATAAGAGTTCCGCTTACATCCGCCGGCAAAAGATCCGGGGTAAACTGAATCCGCTTAAAATCAAGTCCGCTGATTTCCGCAAAAGTCTTTACCGCAAGAGTCTTTGCAAGCCCCGGAACGCCTTCAACAAGAACATGGCCGCCAGCAACAAAAGCCGTTAAAATTCCGTCAATAAGATATTCCTGACCAACAAGACGTTTCTTTGCCTCTTCACGGCATTTTTCAACAAGTTTTCTACAATTTTCAAGTTCAACAAGATTTATGTTATTTTTTTCCATTTTTCACACCTAAAATGCATAAATATACAATATTGATTTACATTGATTTATAAAATCATTATAATTTAATTTATCATGTTGAACCCATTAGCACAAGAATTAAACGATTTATTAAAAGGCACATCGGCAGAAAAATTATTCTCTGATCTTGGAAAACGGATTTATTTTCCGCGTGGAATCATTGCACAGGGCGGCGAGGCAAAGCAAAAAGCTTCTGTTGCAAACGGAACAATCGGAACAACCGTAATAAACGGAAAACCGGCAATTCTTCCTTCCATTCACAAATGGGCACCGGAAATGACTTCCAGCGAGCTGGTTGCTTACGCTCCAACCGCAGGAATTCCAGCAATCCGGGAAGCCTGGAAACAGAAGCAGCTCAAGAAGAACCCTTCATTAAAAAACAAAAAGACTTCACTTCCAGTTGTGGTTCCGGGACTTACAGCAGGACTTTCATACGTAATGGATCTTTTTGTTGATGCAGAAAAACCAATGCTTGCACCAAATCCAAGCTGGGACAACTATGTTCTTATCGCAGAAGCACGCCGCGGCTCTGAATTCCATCAGTTTGAAATGTTCAAGAACGGAAAATTCAACATTGAAGGACTTGAGGAAGCCGTAAAAAACGAGGCGAAAAAATACGGCTCAGTGCGTCTTATCCTGAACTTTCCGCAAAATCCTTCAGGATACAGCCCTACAGTTGAAGAAGCAAGGGAACTCTGCCGAATCTTAAAGGAAACAGCAGAAACTGGCGCAAAAATTCTTGTAATCAGCGATGACGCTTATTTTGGACTGAACTACGAGGACAATATCGAGCCGGAAAGCCTTTTTGCCCACATTGCGGATCTTCACGAAAACATTCTTGCTGTAAAAGCGGACGGTCCTACAAAAGAAGATTTCGCATGGGGATTAAGATGCGGATTCCTTACATTCGGATGCAAAGGCTTTACAGACGCGCAGTACGACGCACTTGTAAAAAAACTTATGGGCGTTATCCGCTCTTCAGTTTCATGCGCCGCAACTCCTTCTCAGAACCTGATTCTAAAATCATTCCAGGATCCAAACAATGACGCAGAAAAAGCCGCATTCAAGAAAGTCCTGAAAGAACGCTATGATGAAGTAAGAAAATTTGTAAATTCACACAAATCAGATGCGGTTGAACCACTTCCATTCAATTCAGGCTATTTCATGAGTTTCCATACAAACGGAATTGACGCGGAAGATTTGCGCCAGAAACTCCTGAACGAAAAAGGAATCGGCACAATCTCAATTGACAAAAATACTCTGCGCGTTGCATTCAGCAGCATTGAAAAAGAACTTATAGAAAAAGTCTACGCAGAAATCTACAATACAGCCGAGGAATTGAAGCGTGCATAATGTTGTTCCAAAAAAAATCCATTTTTTTCAACAACTTATGCTTGAAAAATCCTTCAAGCCTCTAAAAATTCTGCTGTTATTAATGGCAGTTCTTTCAGTGTCTACACTGACGGGCTGCAAGAAAAAGCCGGAAAAACGGCTCGTAATCTGGACCGATAACAGCGAATTTGCGCCATTTATTGAGCTTTACAACAAAAACCACAGGCAAAAGGCGATTCTTGTCTACAAGGAAAATATTGCGGACAACCTTCCGCCTGAGCCGGGGGAACTTGAGCCGGATATAATTGTCGGCTCGCTTTTAAAGAACAGCAGAATAAAAAAGAATTTTATTGCGCTTGATTTTCTTTTTAACCGGAAATATCTTTCCACAAACAATTTTTATAAATCTCTTCTGAAATATGGAACTGCCGGGCATCACCAGTATCTTTTGCCGGTGAATTTCAATATTCCGGCAATGATTTTTTCAACAGAAAACGAAAACCTTGTAAAGGATAACTACACAATTTCCCTGGAAGAACTTCGGGAATCCGGTGCGGCATTCAACAAGAAAAACAAGAAGGGCAACTACACCGCAATCGGATTTGCGCCACAGAGCAATTCAAATTTCATATACACAACTGCGCAGCTTCTAGGAGCAAATTTCCGGGAAGACAAAAACAACTCTTTCACCTGGAACAAGGATTCTGTAAACGAGACAATAAGATACCTGAAGGAATGGATTTCCACAGAAAACACATCACCTCAGGTTGAAAGCGATTTTGTGTACAAATATCTTTCAGAGACGCCGGACAAACAGGTGACTTCAGGAAGAACGCTTTTTTCTTTCGTCACATCTGACAAACTTTTTTCAATGAGCGCGGCACAGCTTGCAAAACTGGACTTCCGCTGGCTTAATCACAACGGATTCATTCCTATAGAAGATTCCATGATTTCAATGGGAATTGCAAAAGAAACAAAAAAAGCTCTGCTTGCATCAGAATTTATCTCATGGTTCTTTACAACAGAAACCCAGCACGTTTTCATTGAACGCAAAATAAAGACAAATCTTGACACAACCCAGTTTGGAATTGCGGGAGGATTTTCTTCTTTAAAAGATGTGAACGAGCACATTCTGCCAGTTTATTATCCTGCAATGCTCACAAATATTCCGCAGGCAGGAACTTTCTCTGTTTCAGACAAAAAACCGACTACCTGGAACAAAATAAAATACCGCGTGATAATCCCATATCTTTCAGATGCAGTCCAGGCGGAAGACGGAAAAAAACTCGCCACAATGGAAGAACGCTACTCAGACCTGAAAAAACTTAGACTTTAAGCGATTTTTCTAAACTCTGTTTTTCACCTTCCGATATTTAAAGTGTAGAAATGCTTTGAATTTCGGAGGTTGATATGTCAGTTTCAATCAGTTCTGCCTACACAAATATTTCCTCTTCAAATGCGTCAAAACTTTATGTGCCTGTAAGCAAATCCGTTGTCTTATATTCACATTTTGACCACGTCTCTGGTTTTGTTGCAAAAAACGGACAGGGCGGCATTTCCATCTCAAAAATCCAGATTTTAAACACGCTGATTGATCATCTTTCTTCAATAAAAAGCGGAAAAATTCCGGCAGCGGTAAAAAATTCAACGCCGGAACAAATCGACTCACTAATCACTAATTATCAGACGCAAATAAGACAGGCTGTGCAAGCCGCAGATTCAGTTCCAAACGGAGTCGCAGGCGCAAGACCCGAACCCGGCGCGCTCTTTTCCATCAACGCCTAAAATGTTATAATTTCCAATATTTTTTATTGGAGTAACAATGATTTTCCTTCAGATTTTTATTCTTTTGGCAGGCTTTGCCTTTCTTTTGAAAGGTGCGGATTTTTTTGTTGACGGAGCCTCGGCAATTGCAAAAGCCCTGAAAATTCCGGCAATCGTAATAGGACTTACAATTGTTTCCTGGGGAACAAGCCTTCCTGAGCTTGCGGTAAGCGTTACTTCAGCATTAAAAGGAATTGACGGAATCGCAATTGGAAATGTTGTCGGCTCCAACATAGTAAATCTTATGCTGATTGCAGGTCTTACGGCGACAATCATCCCGATTCAGGTTGAAAAATCGCTTATTGTGCGCGACCTGCCATTTTCAATCCTATGCGCAGTTCTTATGATTCTTATCTCCGCGGACATTTATTTTGCAAAAACTGCGGAAAATATAATTTCGCGGGCTGACGGAATAATCCTTCTTCTTTTCTTTGCAGTCTATATGTTCATGATTGTTGAATTTGCGTTCAGAAACCAAAAGGAATTCCTGGCCGCAGAAAAAGAAAATGCCCTGTCTTCCGAAACCGCTGAAACTGAAGAAAAAAAATTACCGCTCTGGAAATGTTTCCTTATCCTTATAGTCGGACTCGCCGGAATTATTCTTGGCGGACAGATGACAATAAAAAGCGCCACATACATTGCAAAAGCCGCCGGAATGAGCGACAGGCTGATTGGACTTACAATCATTGCGTTTGGAACAAGCCTTCCTGAGCTTATAACTTCGCTGATTGCGGCAAAAAAAGGCCAGAATGACATTGCGATGGGAAACGTTGTCGGCTCCAATATCTTTAATATCCTTCTGATTCTTGGAGTTGCAAGCGTAATCACCCCGATGAAAGTTGAATCAGCCACCTTCATCGACCTTGCGGTTCTTATAATCTGTTCAGCTTCCGTGTGGATTATGGCAAAACCAAAGCTAAAACTGAACCGTGCCTGCGGAATAATAATGATTTTAATCTACGCGGCATACACAGCATACATTTTCATAAAATAGACTGAATTTCGAGTTTTATTAATTGAACATAGAAATTGAATCAGCTACCAGAAAAAGCGCGACAATTCGCTATGCGGAGCGTAACAAGGTAT
>DLKK01000045.1 GCA_002478955.1 Treponema sp. UBA7590 | reverse complement strand
ACGGTTCTATAGCCGAATGCCTCGCCGTGCTCTGCGTCCGGAAGCTTTTTCACCGTTGCAAGGTACTCGTAGTAGTTTTGCGGACCTTTGTAGTCTGCCGGGCGGAACACGTTTCCTGCCGCCGAGTAAGCCCAGATTTCCGCATTCGGGTCGTTATAATCCTCGCTGTATTTGATTGCAGTCGTCATATCCATAACCTGCTGAACAGTAGCGTCCGCAAATCCTGAATCTTTCAGTTCTGGAATATATTCAGCGACTTTTTTTGTCGGGTCGAGTTTTCCGTCCGCAACAAGGATTGAAGCGATTGTTCCCGTGAACGACTTGCTCACAGACATTGCCGCGTGAAGTCCGTCCGGCTTTAAACCTGCAGGGTATTTTTCGTAGACAACTTTTCCCTTGTGCATAACGATGATTCCGTCAGTATAATTTGCGCCAAGCGACTCTTCGAAAGTCATCGTCTTGTCTGAATCCCATGGCGTGAAAGTCACGTTTCCAATCGCCGGGTCAAGCTTTGTCTTTAGCTGGTATTTTTTGCCGTTACCTGCCGAAACATTGCGAGTCGGAAAAAACTCCCTCATATGGTTCACGCTGTAGCGCAAAGCCGGAAAGTCAAAGAACGAGCCGTCCGAAGCGTGAAGCGTCTTTTCCGGTTCAGGTGGAAACCCCTGCATCCAGCCCATCGCATCGGGCGTAGTCTGTTCCGCGTTTGGATAATTCTGTGAAAATGTCATAACGCCTCCAAAAGTGAGAAAACCAAAAAAAATGAATAATTTTTCAAGCAATTTTTTCATAAAACAGCCTCCAGAAAATTTTTAAGGAAAGCCGCTGCAAGGCACGAAGAAAAACCGCTGCAATTCAAGTTATGATTTAAATATAGAAAGAAAACTTAGAATGGGCAAATATAAAGTTGAATAAACCACCCAAAAAAACACTTCGATTGAACGTCCAGTCTATTATTCCAAAAACCTTATTGCATTAATATTGTGGTTTCAATATATTTTTGATACTGGTATAAAAATGAATAAAATAATAATCAGAAAATATATAGAAAATGATGTTCCGGCTATGTGTCGAATCTGGAATGAAGTTGTTGAAGATGGAGTTGCTTTTCCTCAGGAAGAGCAATTGAGCGCCGCGGACGGAAAAGATTTTTTTGCGGCACAAAGTTACTGCGCTGTAGCGGAAGATTCAGAAAGTGGAAAAATTCTTGGACTTTACATTCTACATCCGAACAATATAGGGCGTTGTGGACATATTTCAAACGCAAGTTATGCAGTTAGCTCCGAATGCAGAGGACTTCATATCGGGGAAATGCTTGTAAAAGACTGCATTATACAAGCACACAAAATTGGATTTAAAATCCTTCAGTTCAATGCGGTTGTCGCAACAAATTTCCACGCACGGCATCTTTATGAACGACTAGGATTTATTCAACTTGGAACAATCAAGGGCGGATTCAGAATGAAAGATGGACATTTTGAGGATATTTGCCCATATTACAAAGAAGTTTGATTTTTGCAAAAATCCAGAATCAGGATTATAATTAGTCTAAATGCCGAGTTTTATAAATTCAACATTTAGACTAATTAACCTGTTTGCGGAGGATTTTTATGCAGTTTGTAAAATTGCAAATTGGTTGTTTGATTGTAACTCTTTATATTATAATAACTTATTTAAGGGCGACTTTAAAAACGAAAATTCCCTGCAATAAATTTTTTGACGCTCTTATGATTGTTGCTCCCTGGGCGGTATTTTTTGACGGTCTGACAGCCTGGACTGTAAATCACCTTGAAAGTATTCCTGACTGGCTGAATAAATACGGACACCTTTTGTTTTTTGTCTTTATGGATTTAACGATTATTGTAACCTCGCTTTACATGTACGACCAGATTGTAGGCTTTTGCAAAGAGCATAAAAAAAGGAATTTTTTTCTTTTTCTGCCGGGAATTATCTCTCTAATTCTGATTTTTACCGGAATCAATCAGCTTGAATACATTCAGGGAAAAACGACTTTTTATTCAATGGGATTTTCAGTTTATGTCTGCTTTGTTTCGCTATTTCTTCATTACGGAATTATTTTAGGTCTTGTTGTTACGCGTCACAAATATCTTGCAAAGGATAAAAAATTCGGAACAGTTTCAATTATCGTGATTGTAGGAATCATTCTTATTGCTCAGATTATTTTCCCAGAGATTTTGCTTTCTTCAATCTGCCCTACCATTCTTCTTCTGGGAATTTATGTTGACTTTGAAAATCCTGCAATTAAAAAACTTACTTTGTACAGCGACAACATGGTTGAAGGATTTGCGAATCTTGTTGAAAACCGCGACAGCAACACCGGCGGACACATCAAGCGCACTAGAGCCTATGTCAATCTGATTCTTCAAAAAATGCGCCACGACAAGCGTTATCAAGATATTATGAACAAAGACTATCTGATTAACGTAAGCAATGCGGCTCCGCTTCACGATATTGGAAAAATCGCAACGCCTGACCATATTCTGCAAAAGCCAGGAAAGCTTACGGATGAAGAATTTGCGATTATGAAAAAGCACGCATCTTGCGGCGGAGAAATTATTCAGAACACATTCAAAAATCTGGATGACGCAGAATTTGAAAAAATCGCATACGAAGTTGCAAGATTCCACCACGAAAAATACAACGGAAAAGGCTACCCACAAGGACTTGCCGGCGAACAGATTCCACTTCACGCGCGGATTATGGCTGTTGCCGACGTTTTTGACGCCGTTTCCCAAAAACGCTGCTACCGCGACGCAATGCCGCTTGACCAGTGCTTTTCAATCATCGAAAAAGGCAGCGGCACAGACTTTGACCCGCAGATTGCAAAGATTTTCTTGGATTCAAAGGAAGAAGTGGTCAGGTTGATGGGGAGATAGGATGATTGGGAAAATCAACAGAAATGAAAAATTCTTTTGCCCCAGAAACTTTGTACATTGCAAATGAAGCCCATTACGAGCAAGTGGCTGAGCGGATAAAAGACGTAAAAAAAACTCTGTGGATTGGCACTGCAGACATAAAAGACCTTTACGTAAAAGACGGTCGCGGCACAAAACCGCTTTTGGAAGTCCTTTCTGACCTTGCAAAACGCGGAGTTGCAATCCGCCTTATTCACGCAAAAGAACCAGGACCAGCGTTCCGCCAGGATTTTGACAAATATCCAGTTTTGATAGAAGGAATGGAGCGAGTTCTTTGCCCAAGAGTTCATTTTAAAATCATAATTTTTGACTTTAAGACAGCGTACGTGGGTTCTGCAAACCTGACTGGAGCCGGACTTGGCATGAAAGGCGAAAACACCCGCAACTTTGAAGCCGGAATTTTGAGCAGCAACAAAGACTTTGTAAAAAACGCCACCGACCAGTTCGACAGCGTTTGGATGGGTAGTTTCTGCAAGGGCTGCAGACGTAAAAAATTTTGTAGCGACCCGATTATTTAGTTGTTTTAGAAATCAAATTTATCAAGTTCATTTTCTATTTCTTGAAGTATATCCTCCGATTGCTGTTTTTTTCTACTTTTTTGTTCAGCCAATTGTCGTTTTAAATTTGCAATTTCATTATTTTTCTTGGTCATCCACTGATTATGAGCAGAAGATGATATTGATTGATCCAATTGTTTCTGTTGAGCAGCAATTTTATTGTGTGTTCTTGTATCCCAACCTTTTTCCCAGCGAGATTTTTCAACTTTTTTTGTTTCTTTTTATATGCTTATGGTTTCTATTGTTTTTTCAGGCATTTTTCATCTATATACCTATAACCATTTTCACGAGCAAATCTTTCTAAATCAGAAAATTCTTGTTCCTTATCTTTATTTCCGATAAAAACTAATGATTCTAGGTAGTCTTCAAATGGATTCTCTGTAAATAAAATTTTGTCGCAAAAACAAACAAAAGTTCTCAGTTCTTTACAATCTTTAAAGGCATCTTTTTCAATAATTAATTTTTTACATTACTGTATGCAATTGTGTACAACCAGAAAATGCTTTTGCTTCAATTTTAAAAGATTCACCTTCTTTTTTATTTAATTTCAACCATTTTATTTTAGAATCTTCATCATCGTTATTACCGCAGACTTCACCACAGCAAAAAACCTCAAGTTCCGAGCAATCTTCAAAAGCTTCTTTTTTTATTGTTTCCAATTTAGTATCAAAATACACTCGTCTAAAGTTCCATGGAGCATAAAAAGCTTTTTCTGAAATGACCTCTATATCTTCAAATCTATAGGAATCGTCCATGTTTTCAAATTCTGTAGGCTTTTTTATTTCTTTAGGTTTTCCTGCATCTCCAGTTTTTTCAACTTCCTCAACTTTTACATTACTTCCAAAAATAAAATATTTTAATTCTTTTTCATTCTTAACAAAAATAGGTTTCATAAAATTCTCCTTAGAAATACCACTTTAGTATTACTCCAACAATAAATATATATCACTATTTTATTACTGTTAATTTTATAATACTACCAAAGTGTTATTATAAAAATATGGATTTTCGTGATCGTCTACGTGAACAGATTGATTTTCTTGGACTTTTGGATAAGGAAGTCGCGGCTCGTGCTGGAATTTCAAAAAGAGCCATTGACAGTTATGTAGGTTCGCGCGGATGTATGCCGAGTGCAGATATTGCCGTCCGCATCGCACAAGTGCTCGGTGTTTCTGTTGAATACCTTATCACAGGAAAAAATAATGTTCCGAATGAAATCCTTTCACCCATCAACAAAAATGAAAATCCCACACAAAAAGAAGAACAGAAGCTTTTAAGGACATTTACAGAACTTTCCCAAAAAGACAAAAAAACCGTGATTGCACTTGCAGAATATTTGAATAACTCACAGTAAAAAGCATATATAATAGAAAAAATCTTGCTTTTTTTTACAAAAATTTTGTTTCGCATATAAAAAATCACATTTTCTTCTATTATACAATGCGTAAATTTCATAACTAAAAATTAATGTTTGTTCCTTTTGATAATCCTAGCCAACATTTTAAATCTTGACTAGAATATTTTTGTGTGCTATTCTTTTTTTATTAAAAGATATTTTGGAGGTGTCATTATGTGCAGAACTTCAATTTACGAGGCGCGGAACAATCTTTCTAATTTTGTGAAAATTGCAGAAGGCGGTGAACCTGTGGAACTGACCAGATACGACAAGCCGGTTGCGGTGATTATCAGCTATGAGGAATATGAAAAGAAATTTTCATCAGAAGGTCCGAGTTGGCTTTCAAAATGGCGCGAAAAATATGCAGATGTATTGAGCGATGAAGGAATTCCTCTTCCGCCAAAAGTTTATCCAGACCCGAATAGGGTTATTTTTGAAGAATAACTATTCAAAATTTTTTACAGGAGTTAAAAATGAATAAAGTTTATTTATTGGATACAAATATTGTTTCGGAATTTTCAAAAGAAAGACCGAACCAAAATGTAATCGCGTTATATGAAGCACGAAAAAAGATGTGCGCAATTTCTGCCGTAACCTGGCAGGAATTAATTTATGGTATTTCAAAAATGCCAGAAGGAAAACGCAAAGATTCAATTTACGCATTTACAGAAGATTTGAAAAATAATTTTGAAATAATTCCTTATGACGAATTTTCCGCGAATATTTGCGGACAGCTGCTTGGAACTTGTGCTAAATGCGGAAAAACTCTGCCATACGGCGATACCCAAATAGCCGCAACAGCAATCGCAAACGGAATGGTTCTTGTAACCCGCAATGCCTCTGATTTTGCAGAAGCATCAGAAAGGTCTTTTTTAAAGGTTGAGGATTGGTTTTCTGCATAAAAATGCTACTGATTTTAATTTGCAAACGAATAAAAATACTGATATAATTTTTTTATGTTACAGATTGATGAAAATAATTTAAAAGATATGCTTTTTAGAAGAAAAAAACATATAAAGACAAATATATCTGTTTGGGAAACACTGATTTGTTTTGCAAGTTTTATTTTATCGATTTTTCTTTCTGATGTTTTTAATGCTGATTTAAAAATAAAAATTGGTGTTGGAATCGCTGGAGCAGTTTATTTCATTGCTTTTGCCTGTAGTCTTTACGGTGCAAATTATTCAGTTGATGCTTTTTATGAAGACATCTGCTCTGTTGCAGAAAACGAGCATAATTTTTCTTTGCTTTTATTAACAGATTCATCTGGACTGTATCCTGAAAATTTTCTTTTGACTTATGAAAAACGATGGAAATGTTATCTTTTTCCATTCTTAAGAACAAATATAAATGATGATGAAAAATCTATAAAAAATTATGTTGCAAATTTTTTGGGAATAAAAGAATTTTCTGTAAAAAAGATTAGTGAAGAAAATTTTACGAAACATTCAGTTTCTGCAAATCTGCAAAAGACATATCATCATACTTTTTACTCAGTCTGTTTTGATGCAAAGAAATATTTAAAAGGAAAAAGAGCTTTTAAGCTTAATCGGCAAAAATATAAATGGTTTACAATTCCAGAAATGAAAGCTGATAAGAATATAATCCGCAGAAACAAAGATAACGTTGAATATATAGAAAAAACATTTATTTTTGAATAGAAAATTCTTTGCCCCAAATTTCAACTAATCTTTCAAGAGCAAAGGTGGCATTGGCTGGGCTTGTTGAAGGAAGTATTTTTAGCATTTGGCAGAGATTTTGATTTTGATATTTTAAAAAGTATTTGGCGGCTGTTTTGCCATTGGCAAGAATTTTTGAAATCTTGCTAGCAGAAACAATTTTTTCAATATCAGATGGAATTACATTGCGGATGGAACTGTCGGATGAGCCATTAATTGTACATTCTTTGATGGAGTCGTATACGGCAATTTTATGCTTTTCCAAAAACCGCTGTTTTTCTTCTATTGATGTAGGTGTATTTTCAGCAAAAATTTGGGCAAGCATTTTCCAGAAGCGGTTTTGAGGATGTCCGTAGTAAAAACAATTTTCCCTTGATTTTACAGAAGGCAAACTTCCTATAATCAAGATTTCTGAATCTGGGCGGAAAAATGGTTCAAACGGATGGATTATGTGTTCTGTCATTTTTTTACAAGAATCAAAGTGTAATAGCAACCGTCGCTGACATTATTTGCTCCAGCCTTATTTACACTGCTGACAGCAAAATAATTCACATCAGGATTTTCAAGATTTTTTTTAGCTCTTGAATTTGAAGTCCAAAGATTTATAATTTCTTCAATTGCAAAATCATCCATAGTCATGGTATTGCTAAAGGCAACATTTTGAGCAACGAATTTATAGTCATCAGATATTTTTTTTACATTTATATTAAAAATCTGCTTTTTATTTGCCATTTTTTTTGAATGTTCTATGCAAATTTTGTGCAAGCCTGAATCATAGCACATGATGGAAGCCAACCCTTTTTGTTTTCTGTATTTATAAATTGCATCTAGAATTTTTTTATCATAAGAACCGCAGGTGTAGAAACCGTCTTCCGGAACACTATAGTTGTCTACAAGCTTTTGTTCCTCCGCGGACTGGAAATCTTCTGATGTTATTGAATTTATATATTCAGACTTTTCATCTTTCTCTGCCCCAGAAACTGAATCACAGGAAACTAAAAATCCAAAAGAGAAAAAAGGAATCAATAAAAATGCGGGCAAAAATTTTATATTCAGCACAAATCTATTTTAATGCAGATTGACACTTTGTCAATCTTGCATAATAGGCTGTTATTTTACAACCGTTAAAATCATCTTGAATTTTGTAAGTGCCTTTAACGAATGTGAAACATTTTTTGGCATTACAATTATCTGCCCTGCTTCCAAAATGTGAGGAACTCCTCCAACTGTGATTTCTGCCTTTCCGTCAAGAATTTGAACCATCGCGTCCCCTGGAGCGGCATGGCTTGCGATTGACTCATCTTTGTCGAATGCCATCAATGTTATTCCAACGTTTGGCTGCTGAGAAAGTGTCATGCTGGCAACTTTTCCGTTTTCGTATTGAACCAAATCTTTCAGAATAAGCGGAGTTGCGTGTTCAACATTTTTGATAAGTTTTTCTTCCATAATAAAATCCTTCTATCTATTAAATTGAAATCTGCATGATTTTAAATGCTTTTTGGGCGGAAAGTCTGTGCGCTTTTCCAGCCGGAATCTTTAAAACCTGTCCTGCACTAACAGGAATTGAATCTTCCTTTGAAACTATGGTCATTGAGCCTTCAATGACAAAATAAAGCGTGTCCTGCGGATAAACTTCCTCGCTTAAATCCTCGCCATCCGCAAATGCAAGCAAAGTTATGTTGGCATGCTCATTTTTTGAAAGTGCCATGCTTACAACTTGATGAGGTTTTATTTCCACCAGAGAATTCAAACTTTCAGCTTTTTTTTCGTTTAGATTTCTTAAACTCATGCTTTTAAAATAGAAAGAAAATGATAAATTTTCAAGAGAAATATTTAAATGCAAAGAATTTTAAGCAGCTGATGCAAATCACTGATTTCATAATCAATGCGAACATTTTTGTTGTTTGTTTTGCCATGCGGATTGAACCAGCACGTTTTTATTCCAGCATTGTTTCCGCCTTTTATGTCACTTGTGAGCGAATCGCCGATAATCATAATCTGATTTTTTTGAATGTCGCCGATTTTTTGAAAAACCGCATTGAAAAATTCGATATTTGGCTTTTCAAATCCGACTTCATCGCTGATGAATGCGTATTCAAAAATCGGCTTTAGCTCCTGCCCTTCCAACTTGCGTTTTTGGTTTGCGACAAGTCCGTTTGTTACAACAAACTGCCGGATTTTTTTGCTTTTTTTTATTTTTTGAAGGACTTCCAATGCGCCGTCTATGAATATCAGCTTGTCGCCCAAATCAATCTGATAATTTTTGTTGAAAATGTCGGCGTTTTGTTCCGGCAAGCCGTATTCAGCGAAAAAATCTTTAAAACGGTTCACAAGAATCTGATGTTTTGACATTTCGCCTTTTTCAAGTTTTTCCCAGTAGGAAATATTTATCTGCGAATAGCGGTTTACCATTTCGTCTGTACAGAGTCCAAGATTGAGGCGGGCAAAACCTTTTTTTATTGCGTAGTTTTCGGTTGCGAGAAAATCGTTTATAGTGCCGTCCAAATCCCAGAGGAGAATTTTTATTTGATTCATAGTGATATTATAGTAGAATTTTGAATTTTTGTGAAAGAAACGCTCTCAGAGAATGTCCCTAAGCCTAACAGCTTAGGGATTGGAAGGGTTCGGGCATTTTGGAAAAATGCCCGAAAACAAACGCTTGCGTTTGGTCGAAGGCGAAAGCCGTAGCCCTGAAAAGCCCGGCGGCAACTTGTTGCCGAAAGCTCCAAATTTTTATCTTTTAAAAATTGCTTGCCAGATTTTTTGAAGGTTGAATTTTAGTTTTACGCCGAATCCGTTGCCGTTGTTTGTTATGTCGGTGACGAAATTTGGCAGGTCGTTGGATAAAACGGAAAATCGGTAGCTGTAATAGATGTCGATAAGAACGTAGTCGTAAATGCTTTGTTTCCAGCCGATTTGTGGGGCGAGGCGGATTAGTGCGTCTTTTTTGTGGTCGGAAGGAACGGCATCGCCTGAATACATTAGAAAATCGGTTCTGCAGCCGAAGCCGATGTAAAGAAAATTTAGGCCTTTGTTGAACGGATAGTAGAATGTGTTTAGCGAAATGCCGACTGTTGTGATGGTTGTGTCGTAGCTTGTGGGGAAAATTGTTGTGTGGGAAAAATCGCCTTTTATGGAAAGGAACGGAATTACCAGCTGCTCGTAGGCAAGTCCCAAGCCCCAGCCGTTGTTTTTTAAGCCGGAAAGAAGATACGCTGTGTCGAGGGAGAAAATCCGTTTTTCTTTGAAGTTGAAATTCTGCGAATTGAAAAATGATGTTTTTGGTTGCGGCTGGTTTTGGGCGAAAAGCGGCTGAACAAAAATCAGGAGGAATATTAGATTTTTTATTAGTTTTGAAGCCATATACGCATCCACGAAAAGTCCGTCAAAAAATATTTCTTTGAGTATACTAAAGATTCAGTCATTCTGAAAGAAAAAATTTTGCTTTGGCGGAAGAAATTGATGCGCGGTTAGGTTTTATTCAATCAACGATAAAATCAAGCCGTCAATCACTGCAATAATCAGAAAAAGCGCAATTCCTTTTAAGAATGAGACAAAATGCTTTTTGGGATTTGAATAAAGTTCCGCCCGGTCTTTTGTTCTTTCAAAACGGATTCTTTTGGAATGTCGCCACCACAGCATATCAATGACTAAAAAATCAAAAGCGTTCAGAGCCTGCCCTAAAATCAGCAGATTTATAAAGTTTGCTTTAAAACTTGGCTTTTTTAAGAACAGCCCGAAGACAAAAAGAACGACTCCAAAAACAAGAATATTTGACGCGAAAGACAAAACTGGAGAGACCGATTTGGTTTTTGGCTGCAATTCCGGATTTTCCTTGACGATTTTCTGGACTTCATCAGGATACGAAGCGAAACTTTTGATATTTTTTTTATCACTTCCGGTGTTCAGGAAACAGATTCCCCAAAATATAAGACATAAGATTGTGAGTTCGAGAATTAATAATGGCATTTAGTAGGCTCCTTTTATAGCCTGTGTACAGGAAGGAATAATGTTTTTATAGAAACAATTTAAAATTCCCTCTTCCTCGTTTTTCATAAGTTCGCAAAATTTCTGAAAGTTTTCTGCGTTCTGCGGAATTTTAACGCCGAGCACATCAAGAGTTCCGCCGAAACCTGCAAGATTATAGCGCCGGTTTTCAAAATCCGTGCTGTCGTCCGGGAAAATAAATCCGCCGCGGGAAATTTTCATCGTGTGCATATACGAAATGACCTGATACAAATCTTCACGGCAGAGATTTTTTTGAAGCGGCTTATATTTTGCGTCCAGAATGTATTCGCCTTTTTTGTAAAAATCCGGGTAGATTCTGCGGTAGTCCTTGTCGAAAGTCAGCTCATCGTTGTCCGAAAATATTCTAAGTCCGCCCTTGTGAATTTTGTTTTCCGGGTGAACAAAGCCGAGCGGGCGCAGAATTGTGTTCAGATATTCCTCCCAAAGCCACGCGCCGTCAAACAAAAGTCCGCAGACTGATTTTTCGCCTGAATGATAATTTATTTTTGAATGGCTCAGAATCGCAAGGCAAAGTTTTTGAAGTGGCTTCCATCTTGTGAAAAACGGATGGCTCACGGGCTTTGCATTTTTTGAAATTATTTTCTGCCGGTCGTGAAAACTGTAATTCTGCGTAAGCTCGACAATCTGGCTGACTGCGGATTTTGTTTCGGAATCACAGTTCAAGACTGATTTTCCAAACGGCTTTGTTTTTATAAATTCAATTGTGTGGCGCACGAGTTCGGTAAGCGGATTGTCAAAAACCTGCGTGCGCTCTTTGTACGCGACTTTTCCTGCGAACGGAATATTCTGTCTGATGTGCCGCGAAAAATTCAGCGAGCCTTTTACGTTCGCGTCGTTCCGCTCAAAAGTTCTGTAGGTCTTGAAAATTCCTTGCCGAAATGCATTTTTTAGGACAAGCGGAAAAGTAAAAATCAGGAGGTCAAAAACACTGCCGCCCGAAGCGTTGTAATTCAAGCTGAAAAGATTTTCGCCAAAAACTTTTCCAAGCATATAGTGAAGGAAAAAGTCGTTTTTTGACTTCGAAAAACGCGAGGCAATTTCAAGCTGAACCGCGCCGTTTTCTGCACCACCGCCAGAACCGACACCGACAAAGCCCATCAAGTTCCCGGTTTTGATTTTTGCTTCGGAAAGATTTTCAGCACAGCCGCACATCTCGAAAATCGGAAGCTCGCCGATTCTGCCGTAAGATTTGTCTATTTCATACGGAAAGACAAGAAGATTCTGATTTTTCACCGCCAACTCTTTGATGGGAACATTCGCAATACGAGAAAGAGAAGAATAATGAGCGACGGAAAAAGGTTCTACGCCGCCAGTTCGGGAAGAAACGCCTTGTATAAGAAAAGAAATTTTTTGCGAGCAGTTGTTGTCGGTGGTTTTAAGATGGAGCATTTAAAATCACTCACCCTCTTCTTCTGAATTATTTATTATCGTTGAACCTAAGCCAAAATACGCATCCTTAAGCTTTTCAAAATTTTCTTCTGCATTTTCCGTGCCACGGAGATATTCTTTCAGAAGCCCTTCCAAGTGGTAAGTCCAAAGTTTTTGGAAGCGTTCGTTGGTGTCGCCTTCAAAATCTTTCAGCTTTAAGAAATATGCGCCGCCGATGTGATATGATGAAGGCGAAGAAAGTTCCGTGATTTCTGAGATTTCGTCATTCAGTTTTTTGAGGCGGTTTTCAGCCTCGTCCGCGATTTCGCCAAGCGTGCTGAGCATTTCAAGGTTTTCAGACGCTTTGATTTCCCTGAACGCAAAACGGCGGCGGAACGCAAAGTCCATTGTGTCAACGCTGCGGTCGATGTCATTCATTGTGCCGATGATGTAGACGTTTTCGGGGATAAAAAAATGGCCGTAATCTGACGGATTTGAAACGCGCAACGCCTTGTCAAAGTCGTTTCCCTCAGTTTCAAGATTTGCGTACTGCGTGCGGATTGTTGAAATCATTTTTTCGCCGGACTGATGTTTTTTCAAGTCGTCATAAGAAACACGGTAGCCTGGCTCAACTGCATAAAATAATTCGCCGAAGATTTTTGAAAGCTCGCCTCGGTTTATTTCATCGATGATGAAGAGGAATTTCTTTTCCTGAACTTTTTCAACTTTTTGAACAATTGAAGTTTGACTTTCAGCACGAATCTTTTTATATAAAGTTAAAATATATGAATCCTGTTGCGTTCCCCACTTTCTTTTGAAAAAATCTCTTATTTCGTTCGCAGAATTGATTTCAGCATCAGAATTCAACAATTCAATTAAATCATTTTTAGGAAGCGCAAGTTCTTTTACTTTTTCATTCGCAGGAATTTCAATGAAAATATTTTTTTCAGAATTATCGGTAACAAAGAACTTATTTCCTCGCGTAATTTCATAAGTTATTTTTTCATCTCGAGATTTTTCAAGAAAATTTTCAACCTTGTCATTTATGGAATTTTCTTTTTCCAAAACTTCAACTGATTTTTTGCTATCAATCAAATTTTGCAACGCCCTTTTGCAGAATTCCTTGAACACGCCGTCTTTCCGCTCAAAACCGATTTCACCATTATTCTGGCTTTTCGGGCGCAAGCCTTCGACAAAATCCGTGTAGTCGTAACTCGGATGAAACTGGACAAAGCCGATTTCGTTTGGTGAGCAACCTATTCTTTCCGCAATTTGTTTTGCAAGAAAAGTTTTTCCAGTTCCCGGCGCGCCGTGAAGAATCAAGTTGTGAGTGTGCTGAAGAAGTGATGTGAGCTGGTCAGTCAAGTTATCGGCAAGTTGATTTCTATCTTTTTGCAACTTAGCTAAAAATTCTTCGTATTTTAACATGCCATATTTTAAAGCTTGATTTCCTGCGTTTTTATTAACTTCATCGAAATTAGAAGCGTTAAAAATTATATTTTCTACATTACGATAAAATTTTAAATCAGAATATTCAAAAATTGAAATTTTATAACAATTCTGAATATCAAGTTTCGTAGGTGCACTATTTAATTGAGAGCAATAAGAATTAATTGTATTTAACGAATACTCTGTTCCATCTTCTTTTTTCTGTTTTGTCATCCATTCTTTAAATTTCTCTTTTAAATTCATATTTTTCTCCATAAATGGATATTTTTGCTCATTTTAGTCAATAGTTTTTTATTTTCTGAAGGAGAAATAGTTTGAAAATATCTTGAATATGTAAATTCAATTTTTTCATAAAGTAAACGTATCATAGTAATTCAAAAATCTATATCAAGGAGTGAAAAATAGAAAAAAGGTATGCCCATAACACAGTTACGATACCTTTAAGAGTTGAATCAAGTTATATGATTCAGTGAAATTTTACATTAAGCCTTCTGCCATTGTTCTTCTGAACAAATAATCATCATAATCATCTGAAGAACTTGAAAACATATAACTTGGAATTCCATCTACTGTCGCTCCAGTTTGTTCCAGCATTCCCATAAAATTACGATGGCATTGGCTTCCGTATTCGTTAATTTCACTTTGGCAAGAACTTACAAACTTCTGCAATTTTTTTCTATCATCGGGTGATAAAAAAACTTCAAGTTTTGTAAACAATCTTTGCATTTCAGACACTGCATTTTTAGCCGATTCAAATGAATTCGTATTGCAGAATACCTGATTATTCCGTTTGATATTACCTAAAATCGAGCAAAATCGTTGATAGTCCTTTGTGGAAAGGCGATTTTTGCAACTCGTCTTTAGATAATTAAAAAGTTCTTGTGTTTCCATATTAACACTCCTTGATATAATTTATCTTTATCCGCAACGCAGATAATTTACTAAATCAAGGTATAACTAGTTTAAACAAACAAGAGGAAAAATTCAACGAATTTTCTAGTCATTCTAAAAATATTCATCGGATTTTGTATGAGATAAAAACTCACCTCGCCGACTTTTCAAACATCTGCTCCAGAAGATATTTTCCGCTTGCGGTCTTGAACACGTTCGCCTTCATCGCCGGAATGGACTCTCGTTTGCAGTAGCCTTCCATCACATTCACTATAAAGTCTGCCTCAACGAGAATCTGAAAATCAATTCCATCGATTGCCTTGTACGTGTGGTGATGTCCGATTATAAAGCAGATTCGCTCAACGTCGCAGGCAGGAAGCGAAAGTGGCTCAAGAAGTTTCCGCGCGATTGCAGGACCTTCCGCCTCCTGATGCTGCGGCTGGCTGTTTCCGTATTTTTCCTTGCTCGCCTTTACACCGATGTCGTGAAGATACGCCGCGACTTCCGTTATAAAAAGCGTGTGCTCGTCCACGTTTTCCATCTGCGCGATAAGCCGGCTGTAGCCATGCACCGCCATCAGGTGATGAATGTTAGATCCGTCCGGGTCGTAGTCAAAGATTGATTTTAGAAGCGGGGTCAGGTTCATTTTGTTTTTGCTCCTTATGTGCTGTGATTGAGGCTGTCGTCCGAAGGCGTTAAGCAATCACCAGTTTATACATTTTATCTTATCATCAGGATTCATCTTTTGCTTCAACAATTTCCCGACGTCCGTTTTTGGTCGCACCGACACGGCGGATTATATTGTTTTCCTGCAATTTTTTCATATTTTTTATGACGTTAAGCCTTGCAATTCCAAGTTTTGCGGAAAGCTCTTCCTGCGTTATAAACGGATTTTTCCCAATTTCAGCAAGAATCTTTCTTTGATTTGCAGTAATCTTTATAGTAATCTTTGCAGTAATCTTTTTTGCGGCATTTTCCGTGGAAATAATCTCTTCAATCGTTCTTAAAATCAGATTCAGCATAAACTCGATGAATTTTGTGCTGTCAGCAGCCGTATCGCTGGAATTCAACGCATTGTAATATTCAGCCTGATTCTCCTTGACAAGGCTTTCAACAGAAATCCAGGCGAAAATGCTTTTCCATTCCTTTAAAATAACTGTCTGCCAAAGCCGCCCCATTCTTCCGTTTCCGTCCTCAAAAGGATGAATGAACTCAAACTCATAATGAAAAACACAGCTTTTTATAAGCGGATGAACAGAGTTTTCCCTAAGCCATTCAAACAAATCCGCCATTAAAAAAGGAACTCTGTCCGCAGGAGGCGCAAGATGAACAACTTCCTTTTCCGTCAAAAATTCCCACACCGCCACTTCTGTACTTTCCGCTATGTTTCACAAGCTCAGACATCATAAACTGATGGGCACGCAGCAAATCTTTTTCCTCATAAGGATTCAGCTCAAGCAAAAGGTTGTAAGCCTGAACAGCATTTTTCACTTCCTGAATTTCGTTAGGAGAGCCAAGAACACGCTTTCCCTCAATAATCGCAGTAATCTGCTCAATAGTGAGCGAATTGTTTTCAATAGCCAGCGACGAGTGAATGGTTTTTATGCGGTTCTCTTTCCGCAGTTCCACATGAAGCGGACTTTTCTCAAAGCTTTTCAGCTCCCCGATTTTCTCCGCAATCTGCGCAACGAGATTTATAATTTCATCTGTAATCTTGAACGGCGGTTCGTATGGCATTTTTTCTCCACCATTATTATACCACAATTTTCTCAAAATATCTTGCGGAGGAGCGGCATGAGCTCGAATGACGTTGCTGTGGAGAGAATAAATCTTTCTGTCCGATGAATTGAATAAGTGAAATTTTTAGCAGGCATCAGCAAAATAAATACTTATTATATGATTTAATTGTTTCTTTATTTCTTCAAAATCACAGTTTAAATTCAAGTTTTTTACGCTTATTTTATTTCCGCTCATTTTATAATCAGAATCTGGCTGAATTTCATCATGAGTTTTTGCATATAAAAGAAGCCCAGTTACTTCTGTTTTTTGAGAGCTTAATTCTGCCTGCTTATTCTTAACATAAGTAAAAATTTGATACAAATTCGCAGAATGAACAGAATGTTTATTAAACAAAATTTGCGTATTGTGAGAATAAAACTTTGCATCAATTATCAAAACGGTTTTATCTTTTTCTAAAAGAATATCACTTTGCATTTTTGGCAAAAGACAGGAATTTTCATCATCAAGCTGCCATTCGATTTCGGAAGACGAAGGGTGAAATTCTGGAAAATGTTTTTTGTAATATTCAAGAATAAATTTTTCATACAAACGGCTCATTCTCTGCTCGTCAAGAAAGTCCATTAATTTTTTAGAACCGTTTTCTTGCGTCTGCAAAAGACCTTTTACTACAAGATAACATATTCCCATCAACATTCTGTAAGTACGATTATTGCGAGTATAATGAAATTTCCAGTTTATTCTGTGCAAATCGATTGAATGAACAGAAGAAAAATAAACAAGCAGCTTCTTTAGCTTTGTTTTTCGTTCTTTTGAAATATTTGATTGAATCAGCAAATTTACGGTGGATTTTAAAATTCTGTTCATATAAGAATCAATAGAAAATTCATCATAAGAACAAACTAACCGCCGTTTCAGAAAACTTAGTGAATTAATAGAGTCGTTAACTTCTATTTTTCCTCTAATAGCAGAAAGAGAATCTTTTTCTGTAATATACTCCCTGTTAAGCAAACGCTTTATTTGAAATTCAATGCCTTTTATCAGAATAGCCGCAAACATATCCCCGGTGTTTTTAAATTCTTCTGTGCAAATCTGCTTATAGCCATTCTCATTCAAAATTTGAAATGCATAAGAAAGCATATAATAGATATTTTTTATTGGAATATTGCAACTCAATTTATACAGCCCCTAAGTTCATTACTCCAACGATTTACTTCATCGGCATTGTCAAACCAATATTCCTCAAGCAGTGGAATAATCTCATATTCAATAACATTGCTTAACCATTCATCGGTAACTTCAATTCCATTTTCAGGAACAAAATAACTATGTCCTATCCTAAATCCTTTTCCTAAAGACTGATCATCTGAAATATAACGGTTTAATATCTTAATCTTATCAATAAGCTTTGGATAATTTGGATTTTCAACTGAATTTTTACGATTTTCAAAACTTATGCTTTCAGTTTCAAAAGCAGGCTCAAACTCAACAAAAGCAAACCGGCGGCGCAAAGCATAATCAATAATTGCAAGGCTCCGATCAGCTGTGTTCATCATTCCAATGATATAAAGATTAGACGGAACCGAAAACAATTCTTTTGAATATAAAAGCTGAAGCTGCTGTCCACGCTTATCTTTTTCGATAAGCATCAAAAGTTCTCCAAAAATCTTACTCAAATTACCACGGTTAATTTCGTCAATGATAAAAAAGTATTTATTGTCTTTGTCAATTTCTGCTTTTTTGCAAAACTCATAGAAGATTCCTGGAGTCTTTACAAAACCATTTTCATTCGGACGGTATCCCATAATAAAATCTTCATAGCTATAACTTTGATGAAACTGAACCATCTGAACTCTTTCCTTATCAATTTCTCCAATAATTGAATAAGCAAGTCTTTTTGCTGCAAATGTTTTTCCAACTCCCGGAGCACCTTGCAAGATAATGTTTCGTTTTCTTTCAAGAAGATTTACTAATGTTTCATACTTTTGTTCAGACACAAAAACTTCATTTAAGAAATCACTTTTTGAATACGGCTTGTTTATTGTCTGAATTTTTTCTTCATCTTCCTCCGCTATATCAAACAAAGAATTAAGAGTTTCAACATATCCCTTATAAACTGTAATATCGGTTAAAGTTTTTAATACAGCGTTTCCCGGATGAGTCCATTCACCTTTATGCGTCCAGTTGATTTTTCTGATATGATTATATCCATTGGGTCTATTTTTATCATAAATATAATCAGAAGTAACAATTCCTCGCCCTACAATTTTATACATTCCTTCTTTTACAAAAACTACATCATTAGGCTTTAATTCATTAGCAAATTGCCATACTGCAAGACCGTCATTCTTAAATGACTTATCATTACCCCAAACAGTTTTCATTTTATTTTTTATGGCGGTCAGAGTGTGGTATTGCTTTAAATCTCCAATTTCTCCCCACCCAATTGCAATAATTCCTTCATTATAAAACTGTTCCCAATACTTTGCTCTTTCTCCTGGAGCATACATCCAGTAATGAACAGAGGAATCCTCTTTATTTGTCTCCGAATCTTCTACAGCATCCTGATAGTAACGGCTTACTTGAAAACCAAAATCAACTGTGAGAGTTCTAAACTCAGGATCTGAATAACAACCATCATCTAAAGAGTTTTTAAATATTTCTATCAGTTCTTTATCTTTTTTTATTACTTCTGCTATTTTGTCATACAAAGCATTTGTGGCAAGAAGATTTGAAATTCCTTCTCCCTTTTTTATTACAGGATTATCACAAAGCAATCGTTCGACTTTAATAACTTCGCTAAATTTGTAAATATAATACTTATCTGGGTAACGAAGCCAAAGATATGTACTTATTGAGTTTTCATTCTGATAATTTGTTTTCCATATTGAATCAGGATTTTTCTTATTATGATTATCAATAATCAACATTGATTTTGATTTGAAGTTTTTAACTCGTTCTTCAAGCGGAATAGATTCATCATAAAGATTCGCAAACATTTCTTTTGTCGTATTCAAATCTTCTTCCGCAAAATCAAAAATTTGCGGCAACGGGAAAGAACCTGCAGAAACCAAAAGATTTTTGGATTTTTTAGTTGCCTTTTTAAGCATTCCTATAAAATCTTCATTTTCGTTCCAATTATCCTGAAAACACTTAACGGCTTCCCATTTGTATTTTTCCTCGCTCCAATGCTGGATAAAACTTTTTCTATAAAAAATAAGGAGTTCTTCAAGCCGTTTTTCAAAAGAAGAATTTTCTTCTTCGCTAGATTTTAGACATCTCGAAATTTCTACATTTGATTTCTTTTCTTCGTTCTCCATTTTTTTCCTCATATATATAATTTTCTAATTTTTATACTTCCCCGCCATTTTCTCGCATTCCGCGCGGATTTCTTCCCTCAGTCTTTCAGGCTTTATCACAGTGACGGAATCGCCGAAGCCCATTGCCCAGGAGAACACCATCTGTTTCTGGTTCGAGCTGAATTTCAGGAGAACTGTGCCGTCCTCATGCTGCGCAATCAGCTGATTTTTGTGCCATTCGCGCTCAAGGACGTAGTTCGCCATTTTTGCGGAAAAAAGGAATTCATATTCCTCAGGCGGCTCGGGATTGTTCCAGATTCCAAAGTTCAAGTCGATGTGCTTGTGAATATCAAAATCTTTCGGAACGGAAAAAGTTTCGCCGGCAGAAACAATGTTTTTTATCCGCGAAAGTGCAAAAACCCTAAAATCTGCCGCGCCGTGGTCTAATCCCAGCACATACCAGTTTCCTTTCTGGCAGACGACGTGATAGCAGTCAAAAATCTTTTCCTTAAAAACCTTGCTCCCGGAGCTTTTGTATCCGAACGAGACAACCGAGCGGCTTTTTATCGCCTTGAAAATCTGATTGAAAACCTCCGCATCGATTTTTGGCAGCGGGTCGGAAATAAAGCTGATGTCAGTGTTCAAAAACGAGGAATCCACCGTAACCGTGTCGGGCAGAAAAGACGCGATTTTCGCCATGATATTCTTGAACGAGCGTTCAAGCGGCGTGTTCTTGTACTGCTCCAAAAGCGGCATCACCGTTGAGACCGTAAAAAGCTCGCCTTCCGTAAGCACGACATTCGGCACGGAAAAAGTCGGGTCGGTGTAATGGTACATTCTGCGCGGCTTGTCGTATTCAAGCGGAGCGTTCATTTCGTCCCGGAGCCGCTCAAAATCACGCTCAATCGTCCGCCTGTTCACCCCGAACTTGAAAATCAGCTCGTCCATTCCCACAAAAGCCCCGCCGCGGAGCATCTCGTCAATCTGAATAATGCGTGTAGTGCGGCGGATGTCGTCGCGTTTTTTGTCAAAAGCCATGTTTGATTCCTTAATTCTGCTTTTTAAAAAGAATTTTTCGGAAAAATTCCGCAAATCCGTCTTCCACCGCAAGCTTATCAAGCTCGTTGCCTGTAAGTTCGTAGTAATATTTTCCAGTTTTTATATCAACCGAAAGACTGTCGAGCGGAAAACCTTTTTTCATCACCGGATAAGGCTTGCTCGTCAAAATAAACGCATTGCTTCCCATAGAAGGCTCCATCGCTTCATAAATATGATTCTCATCCGCAACAAAGCAGATTGCATTTCTGTAGCGCGCTGTCGGATTTCCATATTTTTCCGCCAAAGCAGAATAATGGGCTATCATCTGTTCATCAGAAAGAACATTTCCGTTCACGCGGCGCACATGAATACCCGGCTGTTCGTTTTCCGGCACGCCGTCAATATAAAGCCCAGAATCACACGAGAAAACAGGAATACGGAACGCATCAAAATATGCGGCAGCCTTTTTCCGGGCATNNNNTCTCAAGAGGAGTTTTTCCGTCCTCGACAACATCAGGAATCTCGCACCCCAAATCTTTCAGCCCGATAAGTGTGATTCCAAGTCCAGACAGCCGTTTTTTCATCGCGTTCAGTTTCGCCGGATTTCCAGTCCCATAAAGCAACTTAATTTCTTCCATATTATTCGATTATACCACAGTTTTTCTTTGGGTGTGTCTGCAAAATGATTTGCCTATTCCTGCAAAAGTTTTTTCACTCTCCGTTTAAGCAAAAAGACGACAAGAAATTCCGCAACGGACAAGAACGCAATCAGGATACAAAGAACCAAGTTTTCCATACACGCCGTCTGTCAGACTTCGATTTTCACGACGACATCCCGGCCGCCAATCCGCATAAGCTCCGCCTTGAACGACATTTTTTCAGGTTTTGCGGCACGGATTATTTTTGCTGCGGTCGCGTGGATATAGCCGGCTTTCTCAAGCCCTGGGTTTCCTGCGATTTTCGAGTCGAGGCTTTCCACCATAACCGCAACCGCGTTTTCGTCAGCAGGATTGTACGGCTCTGCCTGAACTGCAATTTCAAGCGAGGAGTAAAAACCGTGTTTCGCCTTTCTTATTTTTTCCGACTGAACAAGCAAATCTTCCGCATCAAGATTTTCCGCAAGACCGTCAAGATAGTCAGAATACGGCGACCAGCTGTGATAATTCATTCCGACAACCGGAAGCGTAAGGCAAACTTCATTTTCCTTAAAATAACGCACGAACGCCTGCTCCAAAGTCTCAGACTCAGGATGATAAGAGAGCTTCTTTTTAGCCGCGTCGAATACAAGCGGAATCTCGTTTTCTTTCATATCATAAAGTCTGCCGAGCAAAAGCGAAAAAAGAATTTCCGCAGAAACAGGCTCGATTATAAACTGGGTAAGCCGCGCAAATTTCTCAAACGATTTTTTCCGCCTAAGATAAAGCTCGCCTGCAAGAAGCGAATCCCCAGCCTCAACCGCGCAGAGCAGCGCACCGGCATGAAGCAGAAAATCGAAAGTGTCCTTGTCTGAAATGTCAGTTTCCGGCGAAACGTAAATCCTCGGCGTACAGTTCAGCTCGTCCTGCAAAAACACGTAATAGCTCGGCGTAAAATAAGAGCTTGATGCAAGTTTCTGATAATTTTCAACATTCAAGCACGACAAATTTTCAACTTTTCCGCAGAAGTCAAGCTGCCCCGTCCTGCTCTTTGAAAACTCAAACCAGTTTTTTCCGCAATCAATAAGAATCTGCTTTTCCGACATAACAACCTCCAAAATATGCGGCGAAAATAAAAAAAATCGCCCTTTCGCTTTATTTTTCTTCATTATAAAACGCAAGAACGACATGGAGTGTCGGAGGAATAATTTTAGATATTTTTTCTATTGAAATGCGTTATGAATCAAAAAATCACCGCCAGCAGAAGCGGCCTATAAACAGCCTCTTCCACCGGCGGCAAAAACTAGAATGATGTTCTATGCGGAAACTTCATTTTCGTCAGTTTCTTCAGAGGAAGATTCCAAAGAACTTTCTGTAACCACATTGACTTTTGAAAAAGCCGTTGACTCAATCTCTTTTCTGATTTCCGAGCACGGAACAAGGACAATCCGTTTGCAAGAAATGTCCGCCGCCTCAACATCAGAAGCCTTTTCCTTGCCCTTCGCGCTGAACGAAAGCCGGATTCTTCCGAACGAGCCAAGCTGAACAATAAAGCCCTTTTTAAGGAAAAGCGGAAGTTTTCTTACCAGCGAAGAAAGAACCGCCTCA
>DLKK01000004.1:23630-24090 GCA_002478955.1 Treponema sp. UBA7590 | reverse complement strand
GCATTTCATTGAGCCTCGCCGCGGAACTCGCAAAAAAACACAAGACAGTCCTGATCGACGGAGATGTCCAGGGAAACAGCTCATCGACTCTTGTGTCGGAAACAAAATTTGAGCTTGCAGATATTTTGAACGGAAAATGCTACATTGAGGATGCGGTTGTAAAAACTGAAATTCCGAATCTTTTTGTAATTCCAACGGTCGCAACAGAAAACAACCTTCGAATCTACAAAGCGCAAAAAGCCAGCGATGAACCAGAAGTTTTTATGGACATAACTGATGAACTTGCAAAACTCGGATTTGAATACGTTATAATCGACACATCGCCAGCGTTCGACGCATTTGAAGGAAATATTTTTTTGGCGACAGATGAAGTCATCCCGGTAATGCTGCTCGATCCATATTCTTTTGACGGACTTACAATGTTCAAGAAAAACCTTGAAGAATTCCGCACAAAACATAA
>DLKK01000004.1:0-23617 GCA_002478955.1 Treponema sp. UBA7590 | reverse complement strand
CTTTCCGACTCAAAAGCGGTGATAAAACGGATTGTGCTGAACAATTATGACTCACGTCTTGCGCTCTCTAGAAACATCCTGGAAGTCATGCAGAAACAAAGCGAATACAAAACTTATCTTATTCCGACTGAACAGAATTTCAAGCGTTCAGTCAACCAGAAAACTCCTGTTCAATACATTGCAGGAACAAAACCTCAGGTTTTAAAAGGTCTGGAAGAACTGGCAGGAGACGTTGAATAATGGCTATCATGAAAAAACCTTCAAATGAACTTCCAAAAGAGTTCGTTTCTCAGGCAATGGAAACTTTAAGCTCTGAAACACCGGAAACTGAAAAAATAAAAATTTCAGCAGAGAAAGTTGCATCTAGACCTGTAACCGCACTTCCGGCAGCAACTTTTTCAGACCAGAAAAATGAGAAGAAAAATTCTTCCGGCAAATACAGCGATGTGATAAACCTAAAGCTTCCGAAAGGAGAAAGAAACCGCCTGAAAGGACTTTGTGCCCAGTTTGGAATTTCGATGAACCAGTTCATCCTGTATTCAATTTATGAACTTGAAGAAAAAATCATGGACGGAAAATGCACAGTCTCTCAAATGGGAGTCCGGGAAATCATCCAGTAAAAATTACAGACAAACAAAAAGGCGTGGAGTTTGCTAGTAAGTAAATTTCATGCCTTTTTTTCTTTTTATGGAATCTTCTAGTAATAAACTGGAAGAAACTAGGAAGTTATTGGAAACTACTAGTAAGTAGAAAAAAATAAGAACAAAAATCTTTGGAAATCACTAGTAAATTGACTTGAAAAAAAATATTCTTTTTTGGAATTAGCTAGTATGAAAAAGGCAAAAACTAGGTAAAAAAAGGAATTTACTAGCAACAAAAAGGAAACAGCTAGGACTTTCAGGAATTCGCTAGTAACAAAAAGGAAAAAACTAGTTGGAAAATATGGAAAAAACTAGTGAACAATATGGAATAACCTAGTTAGATAACTCTATAAAATATTGTATTACAAAAAAATACACACGCCCAATAATAAATATAAATTTAAATATTAAGTAATAGAAATTCAATAATATTTAAATTTATATAAATAATATTAACAAATTTTTGCAAAGTAACTAAAATTTGCTTGCACACCTAGTAAGTTTAAATTATAGTCAAGATATGGGGAAAAAAGAAACGGGTGGAATTCTGAATTTTAAAAATTCATCACTGGAAACAACAGACTTAGTTCTTACAGGTGATGAATCAACAAAGCCTTCGTATTTGATTCAAAAAAATGCGATGAGCAAAGCTTATTATAAAATTTCTGCAATGGGAAAAAAACTGATTTCAATGGCAATGGCAGTTAACAATATGCAGAAAACAATTTTTGGTGACACAAATTATTATGAGGCAAAATTTTCGTTCAATGATTTCTTTAAATCCATGGGAATTTCTATTGGCGGAACAAGCATTGAGCGAATTGCTGAATGTGCAGACGAATGCGTCCATTTTGTAATAAATTTTCATACGGATGATCTGCAGAATTTTATTCCGCTTTTCTCGTTGATTCAGATTGACAAGACAAATAAAATTCTCAGGTTTGTGTTCAATCCGATTATCAATAATTTTCTGGAGCAACAAGCCGGACATCACAAAATAAATTTCCTTGAATACGGAAAACTTCGTTCAACTTATGCGATGCGATATTATGATATTTTTGAGCAGTATAAAGGTTTTGCAGGAAAAAACGGAAATCCTAAAAACACATGGACTTGCTCCCTCTCATTTGAGGAGATAAAAAATCTTTTTCAGTTGGATGAAATTTACCAGAACCGGACAGACAACTTTAAAAAATTCGTAATAACCGAGCCAATCAAGGAATTGAATGAAAAAATCACATCAATGAAAGTTGTAAAGCAGGATTGGCTGAAAAACGGAAAAAAGCATACAGGCGTTCGCTTTACAATTATGCGAACAGAGGCTGGCGTTACTGATTATGACAAAGTTTCTCCATATCTTAATCTTATTGATGAGCAGGTGGACAGGACACTTGTTTGTCAGAATGCTGATCTTTATATTTCTTTGCTGGAAAAAGAGAATGTTGTCTTAAAAATTGATTTGGAAAATGCTAGTGATTCAACTGATGGTTCTGAATTAAGGCAGCTGAAACTTCTTTGCGAAATGGCCCTGAATGACCTGAAGGAACAGAAAAAGGCTGGTAAAAAACTAGCAAATGCCAAAAAAAGCAAAAAACTTCAAGGTGAATTTATTCTTGAAAATTAGACAAAAAACTCAAAAAAGCTGAAAAGACTTGCCAGAATGAATTCTGTTGCGTATAGCGGGAATATTTTTTGTTTCCGCTATATTTTTTTTAAATTATGCCGGAGCAGGCTAGTTACTAGTAAATTCCATTTTATTTATTGGAAAAAACTAGTAAGTTAGAAAAATCGTCGTTTTTGGAGTTTGCTAGTAAATTCAATATTGTCTGGAATCTTCTAGGTTATTGATGGACTTTTCTAGTAAATGAATGGAAAAAACTAGTGTTTTAGTCTAAAAAAGTGCACATATTAATATAAATAAATTTGCTCTGAATTTGTTAATATTATGTATTCTTTTTTTTACAGTTTAAAAGTCAGTAAATTTGAATTTAGTAATTTTTTTAATATGACGTTTTTTTTATGTTTTTTCGGTTTTAAAATCGAGTTTTTATTCATTCGACATAAACAAAAATAACTGATATATTTTGTCTCATCTGCGCAGTTTATGATTCCTCAAAAACTCCTGCGCGTAAAAAATTAAAATCCTTAAGGAGGTGTGGAATGAAAAAATTTCACAGTCTTATCAAAGAAGAGTTGAAGGACATTTCGCTTTTGTTCAGAAGCATTCCTTCGCTTACCGTTTCAATTTTTTTCCTATCAGTTGTGTGCGCAAATCTTTTGGCTAACAAGGAACTTATCAGTTTTAAGTATGTTGTTCTGGATTGCGGTTTTGCTTTCAGCTGGATTATGTTTCTGTGCATGGACATAATCTGCAAAAGATGGGGCACAAGGGCGAGCATTGAAGTATCTATTGTTGCGCTTCTGATGAATCTTTCCGTATCTGGGATTTTTGCGTTGCTTAGCAAAGCTCCAGGGATGTGGGGCGAATTCTATGCCACAGAAAACATTGATGTGAATAAAGCTTTGAACGCAACTTTTGGCGGTTCATGGTATGTTGTCCTCGGTTCAGCGCTGGCTTTTACAGTTTCTTCTATTATAAACGCGGTTTTAAATTCTGCAGTTGGACGGGCCGTAAAATCAGATGGATTTTTTGCATTTGCGCTCCGTTCGTATTTTTCAACGATGATTGGACAGTTTGTGGATAATTTTATCTTTGCCACAGTTGTCTCAAAAATCTTTTTTGGATGGACGTGGACTCAGGTTTTTGCATGCTCGGCGATTGGTGCGGTTTTTGAGCTTTTGGCTGAAGTTTTTTTTAGTGGAATCGGTTTCAAAGTCGTAAAAAAATGGGAAGCCGAGGGTGTTGGAAAAGAATATTTTGAATATCTGAAGGTAAGGTCAAAATGAAAATTCTTATAACAGGAACTTCAAGTGGAATTGGAAAAGCCACCGCAATAAAATTCTTGAAAGAAGGACATTCTGTTTTTGGAATAGATGTAAAATCTGATTCAATAAGCGGAACTTTTCCTGGAACAAAGAATTATACGCATTTTGTGGCGGATATTTCCAAAAAAGAGGAATTGCCGGTTCTGGATAATGTTGAAATTCTTGTGAACAATGCAGGAATCCAGACTGGAACAAAAAAGGATATAGAAGTCAATCTTTTTGGATCAATTAATGTTACAGAAAAATATGCGTTTCAAAAAGCTATAAAATCTGTGCTTTTTATAAGTTCTGTTTCGGCGATTACAGGAAACGAATTTTCTGAGTATGTTGCGTCAAAAGCCGGTGTCAACGGATACATGAAGAATTGCGCAATCAGACTGGCGAATAAATTCCGTGCAACGGCTAATTCCTTGTGTTTCGGCGGGGTTCTTACAGAGCTGAACAAGCCTGTTCTTGAAAACCCAAAGCTATGGGAAAAAATCATGGACGTGACGCCTTTGAAAAAATGGATTTCTGCGGAAGAAGCCGCTGAATGGTGTTATTTTCTGACAGTTACAAATACTTTTTGTACAGGGCAGACAATTGATGTTTCTGGCGGTGAAAGGAATTGCGCCGACCTTTTTGTCTGGCCGGAAGAATAAAAACTGAAAAAAAATCCATCTGAAAGATTTGCGCTTCCAGATGGATTTTTTATTTCAACAAGAATTACTTGATGGAAAGTCCGTGCATTTTAGCTGACTCTCTTAGCCATTTTAATGTTGATTCGTATTCGCCTTCGCGAATTTTTGCGCTTTCGTAGCTTGCCTTTAGTTTGTCAGCCAAAGCCTGATATTCATGGTCATTCACCATTTTTTCAAAGTCCGGTTGATTTAATCCAAATTTTTCATGCATAATTGCGCCTCCAGCTTGATGTATTTTTAGATGTCTTTGGAAAACACCTTTTCTATAATAATAATTCAGATTTAAAAAAAATCCACAAAAAAATGAATTTTGTGGAAAAATAATTTTTGATATGCGGATTTTTTTTATTGATTTTGACTTATCAAATCCTTGAAGTTTTTTTGTGCAATATTCCATGCTTCGTCGTCAAACAAGACAATCACAACATTCATGTCGGCGCCGTATTTTTTTATTGTATTTACAGCAACATTCAATGCTTCTTCTTTTGGGTAGCCGTATACACCTGCGCTTATCAGTGGGAATGCAAGTGATTTGCATTCGTTTTTTCTGGCAATTTCAAGGGAATTTTTATAGCAATTTTCCAGAAGATGTTCGCTTTCTGCCGGAGAATATCTGAAGTAAACAGGTCCGACCGTATGAATCACATGTCGCGCCTTTAAATTGTAGCCTTTTGTGATTTTGGCTTCTCCTGTTTTGCAGCCATGTAGAGTCATACATTCTTCAAGCAATCCTCTGCCAGCAGCAGAATGTATTGCGCCGTCAACGCCACCTCCACCCAGAAGAGAACTGTTCGCGGCATTTACAATTGCGTCAACATCGTAGAGGGTGATATCACCGTTTTCAATCTTTAAACTCATGGGATTATTATATGCTTTTATCCGTAAAGATGAAAGATTTATTTTTGCTCAAATACTACAAATTTCTGGCTTCGTTGATTTTATAAAAAACTCTGAAATTATATAAAATTGAGTAAAAAATACTCAAAAAGAATGTGTATAATTTACACAAGGTTAAAAATTGCTCAGATATTTTTTTTACTGCGGATTTGAGCCAGGTGTTGCGGGCTGGCGTTTGAAGCCCGCACGGTGGGTAGAACGCAACGAAGTGCGGTCGTAGGGCGGTTGTCCGCCCTTCTTTTGTGGAAATTGCGTCAGAAAAAGATTTTGAGTGTTGTTTTCTGTCATTGATTTTGAAAAATTATTTGTTTTAAAAAGTTGGCATGGTTCTTGCATAATATATTATGAAAGCTAAAAACTTTTAAGATTAAGCTAAAAATTAAAGTGCTGCAGGAGGCATGACTATGATGAATGAACTTTCTTTCTTGGATTCACTTTTTGACAATTTTGATGGTGTTTACGGCGGAAATTATCGTGGAAGTTATGTTCCTAAAGTTGATGTTAAGGAAACAAAAGACGCTTATACGTTGGATATGGAGTTGCCTGGAAGAAATGAGGGCGATGTAGATATTCAGCTTGACAGAAATGTGTTGACAATTTCTTCTAAAAATACTGAGAAGATTGAGAAAAAAGCGGAAAAATGTGATGAGCATAATACTGATAAAAACAGCAAGAATGGCAAAGATGAAAAATGTGAAAAAGCAGACGAACCGAAATGGCTGATTCGTGAGCGAAAAGTCTGTGGTTTTAGCAGAAGTTTTTCTTTGCCAAATGATGCGAATGGCGAGGAAATCAGCGCGGCTTTTAAAAATGGTATTTTGACGGTTGTGATTCCGCGCAAGGCTGTCAATGTTCCAAAACGCATTCAGATTAAGGCTAGTTAATTTTTCTTTGGATGATTTGCATATTGCCTAAAAAAATTGTTACGATTGAAACGGAAATTGGTGTAAAAAGCTGGTTTCCGTTTTTTTTGTTTTATGGATTTTAAATTTTGGCAGAAGAATCTTTTAGAATTCGGATGCTTTTTTTTGCATTTTTGTATATATTTCAAATGGGGAATTTTAAGGAATTTTTGATGGAAAATTTTGATTATAAACCGGCTGGTGTTTGTCCGCGGCAGATTGATTTTAGTCTGGAAGACGGAAAAATCCACAATGTTAAATTTTATGGCGGTTGTCCTGGAAATACTAAGGCTGTGGCAAAGCTTATAGAAGGAATGGATGCGGCAAAAGTCGTTGAAATTCTGAAAGGGAATTTGTGCGGCGGAAAAGGGACTTCTTGTGCGGATCAGCTTGCGATTGCTGTTGAAAAGGCTCTTGCGCGGCAATAAGTAGTTTTGTTCTATGGATTTTGATTTTATTCAGAAAGTTATTCCTCTTTATGTTGAAGCTGCGGTTCTTACGCTGAAACTTTCAGTTGTGGGAATTCTTTTGTCTTTTGCGGTTGGGCTTATTTGCGCGCTGATAAAATATCAGAAAATTCCGGTTCTTAGGCAGATTGTAAGCGTTTATGTGGAGTTTTCTAGGAATACGCCACTTTTGATTCAGCTTTTCTTTTTGTATTTTGCTTTTCCGCGGATGGGAATAAAGTTGTCTTCGGTGCAGTGCGCGATTATCGGGCTGACTTTTCTTGGTGGAAGTTATATGGAAGAAACTTTTAGGTCTGCTCTAGAAAGTGTCTCTAAAATTCAGATTGAAAGTGCGGAATGCATTGGGCTGACAAAACGTCAGGTTGTCCAGTATGTGATTATTCCCCAGGCAGTGAGCGTTTCTGTTCCGGGAATCTGCGCAAATATTATGTTCCTGATAAAGGAAACTTCGGTTTTTAGCGCGGTCGCCCTTGCAGATTTGATGTATGTTGCAAAAGATTTGATTGGCCTTTATTACAAGACTGACGAGGCGTTGGTTTTGCTTTGCGTTTCTTATTTTGTTCTGTTGCTTCCGATTTCTGTTTTGGCGGCGATTGCGGAAAGGAGATTGCGTTATGCACAGTTCGGAAGCAATTAATGCGATTGTTCAGGCGTTCAGCGTTCTTGGAATGGGAACGAATTTTTTGCGTCTTTTGGGCGGACTTTGGACGACTGTATGGATTGCGCTGGTTTCTGTTCTTTTTTCGGTGATTTTGGGGTTTGCGTTTGGAATTCTTATGACTTTGAAGAATAAGATTGTTCGTGCGTTCTGCAAAATCTATCTGGAAGTTATGCGGATTATGCCGCAGCTTGTTCTTCTTTTTGTGGCTTACTATGGATTGACGCGTGCGTTGGGAATTTCTCTTTCTGGAGAAGCGGCTTCAATTCTTGTGTTTACGTTGTGGGGAACCGCTGAAATGGGCGACTTGGTGCGTGGGGCTCTGGAAAGTGTTCCGAAACATCAGTATGAAAGCGGCAAGGCAATCGGTTTGACAGACAGACAGGTTTTCTTCTATATAGTTATTCCGCAGACATTGCGTTCCCTGATTCCATTGAGCATGAATTTGATTACAAGAATGATAAAGACGACTTCGCTGGTTGTTTTTGTTGGTGTTATAGAAGTTGTTAAAATCGGGCAGCAGATTGTTGAGGCAAACCGGCTTACAGTTCCAACTGCGAGCATTGCGGTTTATTTTGTGATTTTTATGATGTATTTTTTTGTGTGCTGGATTTTGAATCTTTGCGCGCGGTATGTTGAAAAACGTCTTTAAAAATGAATTTATTTGTTAAAAACAGGAAAAATTATGGCTTTGCTTGAAATTAAAAATCTTACAAAATCTTTTGGTGAAAATGTAATATTAAAAAATATTGATTTGCAGGTTGAAAAGGGCGAGGTTATTGTTATTCTGGGGCCTTCCGGCTGCGGAAAATCGACTTTGCTGCGCTGCATAAATGGCCTTGAGACTATTCAGGGCGGCGAAATCCGTTTGGCTGGTGAAGTTATTTCCAACCGCACAAAAGATATGCATCTTGTGCGCCAAAAAATCGGAATGGTTTTTCAGAGCTATGATCTTTTTCCTCATTTAAATGTGATGAAAAATCTTCTTTTGGGACCGAAACATGCGCATGAGCTGAATCTTAATATCGAGGATATGAAAAAAGAGGCAGAGGCTTGGCTTGAAAGAGTAGGGCTCAGCGACAAAAAATATGCGTATCCGCGGGAGCTTTCCGGCGGACAGAAACAGCGTGTTGCAATTGTGCGCGCGCTTTGTCTTCATCCTGAGGTTATGCTTTTTGACGAGGTTACGGCTGCTCTTGACCCGGAAATGGTTCGTGAAGTTCTGGATGTGATGATGGATTTGGCGAATGCTGGAAAAACTATGCTTATCGTTACACATCAGATGGCATTTGCTCGCGCGGTCGCAGACAAGATTGTTTTTATGGATGGAGGAAATATTATTGAAACAGGAACGCCAGAAGATTTCTGGAATAATCCAAAAACTGAGCGCGCAAAAAAGTTCCTGAGCAATTTTGAATTCAAGGCTAGAAAATAAAAGGTCAAATATTCAATTTTTTTATGAATTAATAAAACTTTTTCATATAAAACCTATTGACATAATAGGAAATTAAATGCTATAAAATACTCATCAGGGCAGAAACCTGAAATAAATCCGATGTAGAGGTATTTATATGAAAAAATCAACTTTGATAAAATTTGCTGCTGGTGCGGCTCTTCTTCTTACTGCATTTTCTGCAGTTGCAAAACCAAAATTCAGAACTGTTGACCAGATAAAAAAAAGCAAGGTTCTGAAGGTGGCTGTTTTTAGCGATAAAAAACCATTTGGCTATGTTGATGAATATGGAAAATATCAGGGATATGATATTTATTTTGCTGAGCGGATTGCAAAAGATTTGGGCGTAAAAATTAAATATGTTCCTGTTGAAGCTGCTGCCCGTGTTGAAGTTCTTGAGACAGGAAAAGTTGACATTACTCTTGCAAACTTTACTGTAACTCCAGCCCGCGCTGAAAAAGTTGATTTTGCCTTGCCATATATGAAGTGCGCATTGGGAGTTGTTTCAAACGAAAAAGATTTTATAACAAAACCTTCTGATTTGAACGGAAAAACATTGATTGTTTCTAAAGGAACTACAGCGGAAACTTATTTTACAGAAAATTTCCCGGAAGTAAAACTTTTGAAGTTTGACCAGTACAGCGAGGCTTACAATGCGTTGCTTGACGGACGTGGCGTTGCTCTTTCTACTGATAATACAGAAGTTCTTGCTTGGGCAATTGAAAATCCAGGATTTGCGGTAGGAATTGAATCTCTTGGAACTTTGGACACAATTGCTCCTGCAGTTTCCAAAGGAAATTCTTCGCTTCTGGAATGGCTTAACAATGAGATTGTTGAACTTGGCAAGGAAAACTTTTTCCATGCAGATTATGAGGCGACACTTCGTGCAACTTACGGAAAAGATTCAAACGCAGACAACCTTGTTGTTGAAGGCGGAAAAATCTAATCTGACTGAAAAGTTGTTTTAATCCAGAAATTTATGGAAGCCGGAAATTATTAAGATTTCCGGCTTTTTTGTCTTTGATAAAATTGCAGATTTTCAGAGGACATTCAAATTTTTTACTTTTTGAAACTTTTTGATGGAAAAATTGTCTTATAAAGGTATAAAATAGAAGAAAGGAAATAAAAAATGATAAAAAACTATAAAACTGAACTTTCGGAAGATGGGATTTCGGTAACAAATGAAACTAAGATTCTTTTTGGTCAATGCGGTCCGGACAAACACATCCATTTGACAGAAGTAATGGAATATTGTGCGGATTTTGTTACAGATTTGTATGCTCTGCGCGGGCAGAACCGCGATTTTTTGTCGGAACACGGTTATGCTCAGATGGTTTCGCGTTCGGCTTTTCATATCAACAAATTGCCAAAGGAAAATGATGAGGTTTCTATTACTGTCCGCGAGGAAAAACCGGAAGGCGTTCAACTTATGCGCTATTATGAATTCAGGGATTTGGCAAGCGGCGAACTTTTGATTGAAGGAAAAAGTCTTTGGGTTATTGTAAATCCGGAAACAAGAGCGGTTGTGATTCCTGCGAAATTTGAATTTCTTGCGCCATCAGAAGTAAAAACTGAGTCGGTTTGCAAACCAGGAAGAATTAAAATTCCTGAAAATGTGGAGCGGATTGGCGAGCAGAAAATTCTTTATTCAATGATTGATGGAAACGGACATTTGACAAATGCAAAATATATAAATTTTGCGCTGGATTTTTTGCCGGATGAATATCAGAAAAAACAGATCTTGGATTTTAAGCTGAATTTCTGCAAAGAAATCCGAAAAGGCGACATGATGCTGGTAAATGCATTTTTTGATAAAGAGGCAAATCGTGTTCTTGTTGAAGGAAAAATCGCTTCTAGTGGCGAGCGTTCTTTTGAATGCGAACTTGTTTATTGTTGATAATTTGATTTTATGACATTGCAGCAATTAAAATATGCGGTGGCCGTTGCGGAATCCAAGACGATTTCTGGGGCGGCGGAAAAAGTTTTTATTTCTCAGCCAAGCTTGACTCTTGCGATTCATCAGCTGGAAGATGAAATGCACGTCCAGATTTTCTCGCGGACAAACAAAGGCGTTGAAATCACAAAGGAAGGCGAAGTTTTTCTGGGCTACGCGCGGCAGGTACTTGAACAGGCGGATTTGTTGGAAGAAACTTATGCCGGAAAGGCGCGGCAGGCCCCGGTTTTTAGCGTTTCCTGCCAGCATTATTCGTTTGCGGTAAATGCGATGGTTGATGTAATCCGCAAGTTTGGCGGTGACCGTTACAATTACACTTTGCGCGAAACCCAAACCTTTGAGATTATTGATGATGTTTTGCGCCTAAAAAGTGAAATTGGAATTTTGTATTTGAGTTCGCGGAACGAGGAAGTTATTGGAAAACTTTTGAAAAAAAATGAACTGGTTTTTACGGAGCTTTTTACGGCGAAACCGCATGTTTTTATAAGTGACAAAAATCCTTTGTGCAAAAAAAAATCTGTTTCAGTTGAGGATTTGGCGCCTTTTCCATATCTGGTGTTTGAGCAAGGTGCGCACAATTCTTTTTATTTTTCAGAAGAGCCGTTTTCCGCAATTGACAGGAACAAGACGATTTGCGTCCGGGACCGGGCGACTTTGTTCAATCTTTTGATTGGGCTGGATGGTTTTACAGTTTCTTCCGGGGTTATAAGCAAAGAGCTTAACGGAGAGAATATTGTTGCCCGCCCGCTTGAAATTGACGAAAAAATGCGGATCGGAATTATAACCAAGAAGAACCTTGTTCTTTCAAGATACGCGGAAAGTTATATTGAGGCTTTGAAGGAACATATTTAAGCTGAGAAAATTGAGCGGGGGAGTTGCGGGGTGCCCCCGCTGGGTGGGGTAGCGGAAAAATAAAAAACCTTGGCAAGCAAAGTTGGTTGCCAAGGTTTTTTGTTTTGTAGCGCAGGGCGGGACTCCGCCCTACCAGTTTTTTTCAGCAGAAGTTATGCGTTTCGGACGATTTTTGCAGCTGCAACAAGGTTTTTAAGGCTGGCAACTGTTTCTTTTTCGCCACGAGTTTTAAGTCCGCAGTCTGGGTTTATCCAGAGCTTTTTCTGTGGAACATATTCTTCCATTTTCTTAACGGCAGAAACGATTTCTTCTACGGTTGGAACGCGAGGGCTGTGGATGTCGTAAACGCCTGGACCAACTTGTGTGCGGAAATGGTTTTCTTTGAGCGCAGAAAGAATTGTAAGGTCGCCACGGCTTGCTTCAAATGTGATTACATCTGCGTCCATGTTGTCAATGTCTTTGATAATATCGTTGAATTCGCTGTAGCACATGTGTGTGTGAATCTGAGTTTCTGGTTTTACGCCTGAATGTACAAGGCGGAATGCAGGAATTGCCCAGTCAAGGTATTCTGTGTGCCAGTCTGAATGTCGCAATGGAAGTTTTTCGCGCAATGCGGCTTCGTCAATCTGGATGATTTTGATTCCGTTCTTTTCAAGGTCGAGAACTTCTTCCCGGATTGCGAGTGCAATCTGCAATGTCTGTGTCTTTAGGCTGATGTCTTCGCGTGGGAATGACCAGTTCAAGATTGTTACCGGACCTGTTAACATTCCTTTTACCGGAGTTTTTGTGCAGCTCTGGGCGAATGTTGACCATTCAACTGTGATTGGCGATTTTCTTGAAACGTCGCCCCAGACTACCGGCGGTTTTACGCAGCGTGTTCCGTAAGATTGAACCCACGCTTTTTCTGTGAAAAGGAATCCTTCAAGGTTTTCGCCGAAATATTCAACCATATCGTTTCGTTCGTATTCTCCGTGAACAAGAACGTCAAGGCCGAGTTCTTCCTGAAGTTTGATACATTCTGCGATTTTTTTCTTGTTGAATTCTTTGTACTGTTCTGCTGTAATCTGGCCTTTTTTGAATGCGCTGCGGTTTGCGCGGACATCTTTTGTCTGCGGGAAAGAACCGATTGTTGTTGTCGGGAACAATGGAAGGTTCAGGGCTTTTCTCTGGATTTCTTCGCGTTTTTCAAATGCTGGAAGGCGAGTGTATTCTTTTTCGCTGAGTCCATTGATTTTTGAAGCGAGCGCAGAATTTTCCTGTACGCGTTCGTTCTTGAACAAATCCTGGTTTCTATTGAAAAGATTTGAGTCTGTGTCTTTTCCGTCGATGATTTTTGAAAGATCTGTAAGTTCAAAAAGTTTTTCGCGTGCAAAAGAGAAATGCTTTAAAATATCGCTTGAAAGTTTGATTTCATTTCTGATTGTATAAGGAACGTGGAGCAATGAGCATGATGTTGAAAGAACTACTTCTGCTTCTGTTGCCGCCTTGATTTTGTTCACAAGTTCGATTGTTTTTGCGTAGTTGTTTTTCCAGATGTTTTTTCCGTTTACAACGCCTGCAAAAAGAACCTTGTCTTTCGGGAAACCTTCTTTCTGAAGAAGATTTAAAGTTTCTTTTCCTTCAATAAAATCAAGTCCGATTCCATCGAATGGAAGGCTTGTTACTGTTTTGTAGCTGTCGCGGATGTCGCCAAAATAAGTTTCAAGATTTACGTTTACTTTCTTGTCTGCAAGCACAATTTTATAGAGGTTTTCAAAAAGAACTCTGTCATCAGCTGTTGTGTCGTGAACAAGGGCAGGTTCTTCAATCTGAATCCATTTTGCTCCAGCTTCTGCGACTTTTGCCAAAAGCTCCTTGTAAAGGTTTGCAGCTTTTTCCGCATAATCGTTTATGTTTTTTGTTCCTTTGTAGTGTGCAAGCTTAAGGAATGTGTATGGACCGATTACGTTGATTTTTGTCTCAACGCCGGCTTCTTTTGCTTCTTTGAATTCTTCAAGGATTTTTGTTGCATCCAAAGCAAGCTCGATGTTGTCGTCAAGTTCCGGTACAATGTAGTGATAGTTTGTGTTGAACCATTTTTTCATTGGAAGAGCTGTAACGTCGTTTTCGCCTTCCTGGTAACCGCGTGCCATTGCAAAGAATGTGTCAAGTTTTGAAAGTTCAAGTTTTTTGTACCTTTCTGGAATTGCGCCAAGCATAAAAGCTGTGTCGAGCATTCCATCATAAAAAGAAAAATCATTTGAGGAAATAAAATCGATTCCATCGTTTTTTTGTGTCTGCCAGTTCAAAAACTTAAGCTCATGTGCGACGTTGTTCAATTCTTCCTGCGAAATTTCTTTTGCAAAATATTTTTCAGAGGCGAATTTAAGTTCGCGCAAAGAACCAATTCTAGGATAACCAATTACAGATATACGTGTTTTATTATTCATGCCTTAAAGATATATGAATTTAGGGAAATTGAAAAATATAAGTTTTTTGCAGTTAGTTATAGGTTTAAACTATAACCAAGTTGTCGGTGGCTAATATTTTATTGAGTTTATAAGTTATTTATAGCATCATAGAAAAAACTCGAAATTTAGGTTATTAAGGGACAAAAAATGTTAAGTATATTGGCGAAAGTTTTTATAAAGAACAGCAAAAATTATAAAAATCCGCAGGTTAGAAATCAGTATGGAATTTTATGCGGAGTTGTTGGAATTTGTTTTAATATATTTTTGTTCGCATTTAAATTTTTTGCGGGAATTTTGTCAAATTCTGTTGCTGTTGTTGCAGACGCTTTCAATAACCTTTCAGATGCGACTGGTTCGATTGTTACAATTTTGGGTTTTAAGATTTCCGGGAAAAAACCAGACGCAGAGCATCCATTCGGGCACGGACGGATGGAATATATTGCCGGGCTTATTGTTTCATTTTTGATTATAATCATGGGTTACGAGCTTTTAAAGTCTTCGATTGGCGCAATCAGAAATCCAGAGCCGCCAAAAACAGATTTTCTTACGATAATAATTTTGTCCGTCTCAATTCTTGTAAAATTCTACATGTATTTTTACAATCATTCTCTTTCAAAGAAAATGAACAGCGTTGTTATGGACGCAACCGCAAAAGACAGCCTGAATGACACGATTTCCACAGGGGTTGTCTTGTTCACTGTTGTGCTTACGATAATCTTTAAATCTTTTGGAAAAGAAATTCCTGTTCCGCTTGACGGAATTGCCGGACTTTTTGTTGCAATTTTTATTTTAAAAGGCGGATTTGAATCGGCAAAAGAAACCGTTGATCCTCTTCTTGGGAAAACTGCCAGCAAGGAATTTGCTGATGAGATTGAAAAAACTGTCATGGCTCATAAAAAAATCTGTGGAATGCACGATTTGGTTCTGCACGATTACGGTCCAGAAAAAATTATGGTAAGTTTTCATGCGGAAGTTCCCGGCGATGAAAATATTTTTGAGCTTCATGATGAAATTGATAATATTGAATGTGAAATTTCCAGAAAATTTAACTGTTCATGCGTGATTCACATGGATCCTATAGATAAAAATAATTCTGAAATTGAAAAACTGAAGAAATTTATCATTGAGAAAGCAAAAAAAATTGATCCGAATATTTCGATTCACGACTTGCGGATTGTGCCAGGACCTTCGCATACAAATGTGATTTTTGATGCGGTACGCCCATTTGAATGTAAATATTCTGAAACCGAGTTGAAGGAATTTCTGTGCAACATTGTGAAGGAATACAATTCCTCGTATTTTGCAGTCATTCAGATTGACCAACCGTTTATTTAACGTAGGATTTTTTGATGAATTTTAAGTTTTTGATACGAAATCAATAAAATCAAATTGGAAAGTTGGCGAAAGCGTTTTTTCAGAATTCATAAAAACTTGAAATTTATAAAAATATGTTGACTTTTAATGTTGAACAGTGTTAAATAAACATAGTTTAATATTAAACATAAAGGAAAAAACATGAGAACTCCAAATGTCGAGATTGTTGCACAAATCAAGGCAAAAACGCTGGAACTTTTAATGGAAAAAGAACCATCTGAAATTGGCATGCGCGACATTGCTGCAAAATGTGGCGTTACAGCGGCGAATATTTATCATTATTTTAAGGATAAGACCGCTGTTTTTCAGGCTATTTCGCGGGACAGTATTTCTGAGTTGAATTCTTTGATTCTGAAAGCGGCGGAAAATGTTTCTCCACGTAAAAAACTTGAAAATGCGGCGAATGTGTTAAAAGACTGGTGTGTTTCGCATCCGCGCCGTGCGCTGCTTCTTTTTGCAAAAACGGAATCTGACGAAAATGCGGACGAGAAAAAAATTTCAGAATATTATACTGCGAACAAAACAGCCGCAAATTTTCTGAAGGAATGTGTGGAGCAGGGGATTGCCTATTCGGAAGATCCGGAGCGCGATGTGAATGTCTTTGTTTCCGGGCTTTGGGGGTGCATTGAATCTGCGCTTCTAAAAAAATCCGAGCCACGTTTTTGGAACGATTGTTCTGGGTTGGTTCAACGGTTTATCGACATGTGGATGAACATGATTTTTGAATAAAAATTTTAATATACGAGGTATTTATGAAAAAGAAAGCTTTGGTTTTTACATTTTTGACTGTTTTTTTGGCAGACTTTTTTGCCTGGTCTGAAAATTTTGGAGTTAAAAAAGAGATGACAGAAAAAAAATCTGACGGACAGAAAATTCTTGTGACCTATTTTTCGCATCGCGGAAGCACCAAAATTATTGGCGATTGGATTGCAAAAGATTTGGACGCTGATATTTTTGAAATCAAGGCGGAAAAACAGTATCCTGTCACTTACAGCGAAACTCTTCCAGTTGCAAAAACTGAGCAAGAGGAAAACGCGCGCCCAAAAATATTGGATCACATTGAAAATCTTGCAGATTATGATGTGGTTTTTGTTGGTTATCCGCTGTGGTTTGGAAAAATGCCGATGATTTTGTACAGTTTTTTTGATGAATATGATTTTTCCGGCAAAAAAATAGTTCCATTTGTAACTTACGGCGGAAGCCCTTTTGCCCGCGGATGGAACGCAATTCCTGAACTTGAGCCAAACGCAAAAATAATCGGGAAACTTGCCATCAGAAACAATATGGTAAAAAATTCCGAGAAGAAAGTTGAAAGGTTTGTGAAAAGCTTAAAATTGAACTATGGAAAAAAATCTGCTTCGGAAAAATCAGCTTTTTTTCAGCCTGGATTGAATGAAAAAACTCAGCCTGTTGTAATCGGAATGCCAAATCCTGTTCAAGAGTCAACTGCGGAAGAAATTTTGAATAAAATTGGCGTTGCTTTTGCTGTTCCAGATGTAGCGGAAAAGGTTCATTATTCAGTGATTAGTGATTCTCTTGCCCAGATGGATTTTGTTATGGAACAAGGACTGAATGTACTGCGCGTGCTGAACCAAGCGGAGAAACTTCATTAAAAGACATTTCGGGTTTTTACTACAACTGGAAAAATTCCGCGGATGTAAAAGTTGGCTATAACAACGCAAAGGCAAACTGGACAAAAGACGAAAACGGAAATTCCGTTGGAATCTGCATCTGGTGGGACACCGCACCGGGAATTATGTACAGCGTAAGCATGCGAAAAAATGCCGACGCCAAAAATCTTGAGAAACTTGCGAATGCGGTTTATGTGCAAATGCAGGGAAATCAATAAAAATATATTGATTTTACATTCCGCCTAGAACTCCCAGAATAATTCCGCCGATGACCAGCGAGCCAATCTGTCCTGAAACATTTGCGCTTACTGCGTGCATAAGGATAAAATTCTGGTCATCTTCTTCAAGGGCGAGTTTCTGGACAACTCGGCTTGCCATCGGAAATGCGGAAATTCCGCACGCACCAATCATCGGGTTCAGCTTGTTGCCTTTTTTGCGGAACAAGTTCAAAAATTTTGCAAAGAGGATTCCGCACGCCGTGTCTCCGATGAATGCAATCAGGCCCAAAAGCATAATCAGAAGTGTCTGTGGCGTAAGGAAATTTTGCGCCGTCATGCTGGCTCCCACGCTGATTCCTAGGAGCAAAGTCACGATATTTGAAAGCTCATTCTGTGCCGCCGTTGAAAGTTTTTCAAGAACGCCGCACTCGCGGATTAGATTTCCGAACATCAGAAAACCGATTAAGGCCGTCGCGTCTGGAATCAGAATGCTTACCGCAACCGTAACTGCGACTGGAAAAATAATCATCACAAAATGCGGAATATTCTTGTTCTTCGCCTGGATTCTTGTCGTGCGCTCCTTTTTTGTTGTAAGAAGCTTGATTATAGGCGGCATGATAATCGGAACAAGGCTCATGTACGAGTAGGCCACAACCGTAATCTGTCCGAGGAGATTTTTTGCGAAGCGGCTTGCAACGACAATCGCAGTCGGACCGTCCGCCGCACCGATAACGCCTATGCTCAGCGCCTCGTTTATGCTGAACCCGAATCCAAAGTACGCAACCGCCGCCGCAATGAAAATTCCGGAGTGTGCCACAATTCCAAAAACTAAAAGCCATGGACGTTCAAGTAGCGGTTTGAAGTCAATCATCGCGCCAACGCCAATAAAAATCAGCAGCGGAAAAAGTTCCGTCATAATTCCGCAGTCAAAAAGAATCTGAAGCGCGCCCGGATGTTCCGCTGTTCCAAGCACCACAGCCAGCGGAAGATTTACCAGAATCGCGCCAAAACCAATCGGCAGAAGCAGCATAGGCTCATATTTTTTGTAAATCGCAAGAAATATCAGGAGCGCGCCAATTGCAATCATCGCAAAATTCTGCCAGGTCATCGCCCCGATTCCGCTCGAAAAATAATCCAAAATCCGTTCCATTCCAAAACCTCCATTGGTAAAATCTGCCGTCGCAAAAAAAAAGACCCTTTGCCTGGTTCCCCTGAAATTAACAGGATAATCAGGCAAAAGGTCTTGTTTCCCCGGTCGAGCCGAAGCCTAAGAACCAGACTCAAAGAGCCGGCTGTTGATTCTTAAGGAAGTAACTACTCCCCCTTTGCTTTTTTTAGTATGAACGGAAAAGGGGAGTAGTGTCAATGGTAATGGCAGAAAAAATTCGGTTTTCAGGCTATTAGAATTTGAAATCCGCCATCTGCTTTCTTAATGATTCAACATTTGTGGAATTTTCAAGCACGTGTTCTTTTGAGTCGGCCAAAGTTTCTGTGACTTTTTGTACAGATTCGTTAATTGAATTTACTTTGACATTTGTCTCTGAAGTGACTTTGTTCAGATTCTTCATCTCAATTGAAATCTGTTCGCCTCCTCTAAGCATTTCTGCCGCGCCATCTTTTACAGATGTGGTTGACTCTGTGAGGCGGCTGATTCCTTCAAGAATCTGCTTGTTGCCTTCGGTCTGTTCTGTCATTGCATTTGAAATAATAAGTTCCTCGTTCTGGACTTTTTTTATGAGCGAATAAATTGTGTCAAACTGTACAGAAACATCGCCTGCATTTGAGGCAACAGAATTGATTGATTCAGAAAGGCTTCTAAGATTTGTCTCAATGGATTTTGCATGGTCATTGCACTGTTCCGCAAGTTTTCGGATTTCATCTGCGACAACAGAGAAACCTTTGCCGACATCGCCTGCATGAGCCGCTTCGATTGCCGCATTCATTGAAAGAAGATTTGTCTGGCTCGCAATATCCTGAATGATTTTGCTTGCATCCATAAGAAGTGAAGATTTTTTCAGAACCTCGGCAGAAAGTTCACTTGCAATTTTAACCTTTTTCATTCCGGCTTCAGAAGCACTTTCAAGTTCCTGAACGGTTCCGTTGTTTTTCTTAAGGCTTGATGTTACTCCGTTTACATTTGCAACCATCTGTTCGATTGCGGCTGATGACTGGTCAATCGCTGATGTCTGTTTTTCAATTTCTTCATTTAAATTACGGATATGCTTGATGATTTCTTCAACTGTCGCGCTTGTTTCTTCAACTGAGGCAACCTGATTTATCATTTCGTCCTTTACAGAATTTGAAATGCTTTTAACATTCGCAATTTCAGAAATCGACTGGTCAACGTGGTTTGAAACTTCTGATGAAATTTCCAAAGTGGAATTTACGTCCGCGCTGATTTCCTGAAAAATCGTCTTTATGATTTTGAATGCGTGGTTCAAGTCATTTATTATGATACCGAAATCATTTCGGGTTACAACTTGGGCATGTTTTATGGCGTAATTTTTTTCTGCAAGGGCACCAAGAATCGCTTTTTCCTGTTTTAGATTATTTTTGATGTCATAAGCTGTAACAGAAGTTGTAATTCCAAGTGAAATAAAACTGAAAACTGCCGCCGGAAGAATGACTTTTAGTACTGCGGAAACAGAAGAATCAGATGCAACGCTAGGAACTATAAAAGAGGCGGTTATAACAAGAAAACAACCTAAAAGATTTACAAGCGTCATCAATATGATTCGTTCCCGGTTTGATGAGGTTACAACAGATTTGTCAAAAGGAAGCCAGTGCAAAAAATGCTCAAAGCGGCTGTTAAAAATGGTATAGAAACTTATTCCGTACAGGAACATAAATCCGGTGCATATAAGTATGATTGATAAATAAGGCGAGCTTCCATTGAATGAAGCAAATTGCGTACCTTTTGAATGAATCACCAGGCAGGCAATAAGAGGAATTATTATTCCCAAAACCAAATTTATAACAAAAATAATTTTACCGGAAAATTTCAGCAAAAGATTTATTTTCTTTATACATTCATCAGTTCCATCATAAGACTCTATTTCTTTTCTAAGAAATCTGTAAAAAATAAGCGGACACAAAATTGCAACTACATAGGCTGCAATCGTGTAAGGAGAAAGCAATACAGCAGCAAATTCACCAATTGTAACAATCTTCGTGATGCACAGATAAATCGGAGATAATAAAAATGGTGAAAAAGAAGATAAAAGTAGTAAAAGTGGAAGTTTTACATTAAATAATGTTCTGTCAGTTTCTGAAAGTTTTTGTTCCATAAGAGACTCCTTATAGATAGTATATTTTTATAATTGGTGTTATAGCAAGAGAAATTTAATTTTTTTTACAGAAAATAAATACCAAATTAACAATGCAAAAATCTAAGAAATTGCAAATCTTCACACAATCTTGACATTTCCGAAAGAAAATCTTGAAACATGAATTTTACTATGTCAGTGTCAAAAGCAGAGAGGGGAACGGAATAGGTGCTTGAGCGTCAAAGTCCGTCAGAAAATCCGTCTGTTTTATGGCAAGGTAATTCTATGAAAAAGACAGTTTTAACTTTGGGTGTATCGGCATTGGTTGCGGCTGCGGTTTTTGCGCAGGAATTCAATCCTTCTTCATCAGTGCTTGGTGAGCTTAGCACAAGCGCGAATAATGCGACTGTATCAGAAAATGCTGATGACAAGACTCTTTCCGCTCAGGAAATCTCAAAGTCGATTGAGGAAGTTGAAGGAATAAAAATTTTTGCGAATATCCTTAAAAATTCTTCGGACAAAATCCAGGAAGTCGCTTCTGATTCCGGCGTTACAGTTCTTGCTCCGATTGACGCAATCGCCGACACTGGAAAAATCGCCCAGAACATTTCCGACTACATCGTTCCTGAAAAACTCACAAAGGAAAACCTTGAGGCAAAGAGTTCCGTTCAGACACTTTCAGGAAAAACTCTTCCCGTTGAAGTTAAGGATTCCGCAGTTCTTATAAACAACGTTGAAGTCGCAGGGCTTTCAGACAGTGCAGATGACAAGGTTGCGATTCTTCGCCTTGCAAACAATTTCAGCGAGTCAGCTTCTGTTGCGCTTGCAGAGTAAAATTTGGAGAAGTTATTCGGCTTGCAAGCTAAAAATCAAAACAAGACCATATAAATAGAAAACAAAATAATATAGAGGAAAAAACTATGAAAACAACAAAGAAAACTTTTATCGCCGTATCAATGATTGGGTTTGCCGCAATGATGTTCTCTTGCGCCGGAACAAACAAGAATGCGCCTGCCGCGCAGGAAGCAACATCAGCTGTTCAAGAGCAGCTGGACAGTGCGGCTCAGCCAGAAGCCTCAGCTGAAACTCCGGCAGAAGAAAATCTTTCTGAACAGAACGCATTGCAGAGTGAAAATTCATCTGCCGCACAGGAAGCAGTTCCACAGAACAACGATGTTTCTGCCCCGGCCGCAGAATAGAATCATCTTTAAATACAGCAAAAATCCATCCTTTTTCGGCAGAGCCGGATCAAGTCTCCAGTCCGGTTCTGCTGTTTTTTTTATTCGGGCGTTTCCCTCGCTCCATGCAAGCACTTCGCTCGGGTCGGGCTTTTCGCACTTCGCCGTCTTACGCGGCTCATTCCTTCACTTCGTTTCGGAACTGCTCCGCAGGTGCTCCAATCCCTAACGCATTAGCGTTAGGACGTGCGCGCAATCGCACCCCGTCAAATGTCCGAGTTTTGCGTCAGCAAAATCTCGCGGCAAACCGCAGGTTTGCAAATCCCTAACGTACGTTCTCTCCATCTGCTTCTCAGATTCCTCTCACTCTTTAGTTTTTGCAAGGCAAAAACTCGCGGCAGGTTCATTTCAAAATTGTTATGGAACTTCTGCAAAAAACCGTGTATAGTAATTTTATGCAATGCATAGCACATCCTTTTGTAAAATGGGCGGGCGGAAAAACTCAGCTTCTGCCTGAAATCAGAAAACATTATCCTCACCGAATAAAAAAATACTGCGAGCCGTTTGTCGGCGGTGGAGCTGTGCTGTTTGATGTGCTTCAAAAAAGCCGCCCGGAAAAAGTTCTTGTGAACGATGTGAATGCTGAGCTTATAAACACGTATTTGCAGATAAAAAACAACTGCGGTAATCTGGTGGAACAGCTTTCAGAAATTCAAAATAAATATAAAAGCCAATCTTTGGAAGAAAATAAAATTCTTTTCTACGAAAAGCGCATTCGCTACAACGAACTAAAAATCAACAGAAATGACGCTGAAAATCTTGAAAAAGCCGCCCTCTTCATTTTCCTGAACAAAACCTGCTTCAACGGACTTTACCGCGTGAACAAAAAAGGCGAGTTCAATGTTCCGTTCAACAATGCAAAAAATCCGCTGATTTGCGATGAAGAAAATCAGTGCGTGCCGGCTAAAGCCGTCGGGCTTTCCGCACTTCGCTACCGCTCATTCCGCCGCAACTTTCAGTTGCTCTGGAACTTCGGTGCTACAATCNNCGGTGCTCCAATCCCTCACGCGAGAATAGCATAAATGACATTTGATTTTGATGTTTCATTAATAGAAAAGTATCATAACAATTCACAAAAAACTAGAGTTCTTACAGAAGACTGGGTTGAAAGAAACTTATATTGTCCAATTTGCGGACAACCCAAAATTGAAAGATACGAAAACAATCATCCTACTGGAGATTTTTTCTGTTCTAACTGTGAATCGGATTTTGAATTAAAAAGCAAGCAATGCATCTCAGGAAAAATATCAAATAAAATAAATGATGGTGCTTATGACACAATGATTTCAAGAATCACATCATCACGAAATCCTAATTTCTTTTTTATGACTTATAAAAATTATTCAGTCTCAAATTTTATTTTGATACCAAATCACTTTTTTACTCCACGGATTATTGAAAAAAGAAAACCTCTTGCTCCAACAGCAAAACGGGCTGGCTGGGTTGGCTGCAATATTGATATTTCATCAATTCCTGAGTCTGGAAAAATTTTCATTGTAAAAAATAATGTCGAACTCAACCATGAAGATGTAATCAAGAAATATGCAAAAACAAAATCCTTGAAGACTTCAAACATTGAAACTCGAGGCTGGCTTCTTGATACTCTTTCTTGCGTTGAAAAAATTCCTGAAAAAGAATTTTCTTTGAATCAAATTTATTCCTTTGAAAATGAACTGAAAATAAAGCATCCGGAAAATAATTTCATAAAAGACAAGCTGCGTCAGCAATTGCAATACCTACGGGATAAAGGATTTATAGAGTTTTTAGGCAACGGTCATTACAGAAAAATTTGATTTTACGGATTGATCAAAATAAAAATTCGATCAATATTTTGGTATGAACGAATATACAATTGAAATAAAAGAGATTTTGTCAGAATTAGTAAAAGTTGAGGCAGATTCCTTTGAAGAGGCTTTATCGAAAATAGAGGAAAAATACTATAGTGGTAAAATTGTTTTAGATTACAGTTCTTTTGATTGTGTTGATTTTT
>DLKK01000011.1 GCA_002478955.1 Treponema sp. UBA7590 | reverse complement strand
ACTGAGCTATTTCCGCAAAAAAAAGAATAGTGCGAAAGGAGGGACTTGAACCCTCACGCCGAAGCACTAGATCCTAAGTCTAGCGTGTCTGCCAATTTCACCACTTTCGCTAGATTTGTTTTCGACGATGTTTAAAACTTTATACAATTAACAAAAAATTGTCAAGCGAATGGATTGTGTTTTTCTGTTTTTTTTGTTGCTTGAATTTATTTGCGGAATTAATAGAATGGATAAGAATAATTTTGAATTTATTATAAAATTTGTGAAGAAACGCTCTCGTCGGATTTGCAATTTGATTCAGGCGGTTGGGCTCGCGCTTCGCTTGTAAGAATTTGGGTGCTATGCACTTTAATTGGTGTAATCGCCCGAAGTCTTCACAAATTACAAATTCGGCTACGCTTTTGTTGCTTTTTTTATTCAAATTTATATAAAAAACACAAGGAACTTTACTATGGAATTTCTTGAACTTTGCAAGAAACGCTATTCTGTCAGAAAATTTTCTTCCAAAAAAGTTGAGGATGAGAAGCTTTTAAAAATTCTGGAGGCAGGACGTATTGCGCCTACGGCAAAAAACTCGCAGTCACAAAAAATCTTTGTATTGAAGTCAGAAAATGCCCTGGAAAAAATCCATAAGGCAACGCCTATGAGCTACAATGCACCTTTGATTCTTCTTGTATGCTACGATATCGGGGAAAGCTATAAAAATCCAGCGGAAACTCTTTACGAAAATTATGATGGCGGTGAGGTTGATGCTGCGATTGTTGTTTCGTCAATGATGTATGGGGCAACTGAGCTTGGGCTTGGCACTTTGTGGGCAAGGGGATTTGATTCCAGAAAAATTGTTGATGCTTTTGGTTTGCCGCCTAATCTTCATGTTGTTTGTCTTTTGGATATTGGTTATGCGGCGGAAGAAAGTGAGCCTAGCGAAAGACATTTTTTGAGAAAACCTCTTTCAGAATCTGTAAAGGAAATTTAAATTGGAACTTTATTTGGTGAGGCATGGGCAGACTGTCTGGAACAAAGCTGGAAAACTTCAAGGGCGGACGGATATTGAGCTTAATGAAAACGGCAGGGAAGCGGCTGGAAACCTTGGGCGCGAGCTGGAAAATGTTGAGTTTGACGAGATTTATTCTTCACCGCTGATAAGGGCATATGAAACAGCTTGTCTTATCCGCGGACACAGAAATATTCCTATAATACGTGATGAGCGGCTTTCTGAAATAAGTTTTGGCGATGGTGAGGGCGAGTCATGGGAAAGTTGGAACAAGCCTGAAAATCCATACCACGCTTTTTTCAGCGATACAGAAAATTATGTTCCTCCACCGCACGGCGAAACTTTGGAGCATGTCATGGAACGCACAAAGAATTTTATCCAGACTGTTATAGAGCCTCAATTTAAAACTGCGGAAAGGATAATGATTGTAGCACACGGTGCTTTAGACAGCGCGATAATCTGCTATCTTGAGGGGAATTCAAAGGCGAATTTCTGGGGAAAAGGACTTTTAAAGAATTGCCAGGCCGTTATTTTTGAATTTGACGGAAAAAAATGGTTCCGTAAATAGCTTGTGTTTCAGTTTGCTTTTTGTTCCGTGATGTTTTTTAATCCTTGAAAACTGTTGAATCGCTTTTGCTAAAATAATAAAATAATAACCGCAGAAAAAATTTAGTTTTATTATCAACTTTTTGTGGAGATTTTTTATGGTGGCACAAATAATTGTTGTTGCGATTTTTCTTGTGATGTTTCTTTTGATTATTGCTGACAGATTTCCTAGGCAATATGTAACGCTGATAAGCGCGGCGTTGACTTTGCTTCTTGTGTTCGGTCTTGGAATGTCAGTTGACAATCGTTTCTTTAACGGCTCCTATGCGCCGTTGACTGCGATAAAGGAAACGCTGAATGTTCACAGCATTTTTACGCCGGGATTCTGGTACAGTGTGGGCGAGTCTGAATCAAAGGGAATAAACTGGGCTACGATTCTTTTTATTGCCGGAATGATGATCATGGTTGAGGGAATGGCGCGCGTAGGATTTTTCAGGTGGCTTTGCATGAGGCTTGCTAAAGCGGTCCGCTATAAAGTGACTTCAATTTTTGTGGCATTCATGCTGATGTCTTTTGTCCTTGCGATGTTCATTGACTCAATAACAGTAATTCTGTTCTTGGCTGCAGTTTCTGTTGAACTTTCACGGCTTTTGAAGTTCAATCCGGTCTCAATGATTCTTGCGGAGGTTTTCTGCGCAAATCTTGGTGGTTCTGCAACAATGTGCGGGGATCCGCCGAATATCATCATCGGAACTTCTCTTGGATATTCATTTGCGGACTTTTTGACAAATACCGGGGCGATTGCGCTTGTCTGCCTTTTGGTCACAGTTATCTATTTTTATTTTATGTGCCGCAAGCAGTATTCCGCTGTTTCTGCGGAGATTGACACTTCCACATTCCCGACTCCTGAATCCGCAATTACTGATAAAGCTGGTTTTGGCGTAAGCTGTGGAATTTTTCTTGTTACGGTTGTTCTTCTTGTTACACATTCAAGCACACATCTTTCCGTTGCGACGATTGGTGTTGGAATCGGACTTATCACGTTGATTACTTCGGCAAAGCACATAAAGGAAATTTTGAGCCGTGTTGATTATCAGACGCTTCTTTTCTTTGTTGGATTATTTGTTGTTGTTGGTGCTTTGGAGCAAACTCATATTCTTGAGCTGATTGCGATGTTCATTGAGAAAGTATCCGGCGGAAACCTTTATTGCATGGTTGCGATTATTATCTGGGTTTCTGCGGTAGCTTCTGCAT
>DLKK01000034.1 GCA_002478955.1 Treponema sp. UBA7590 | reverse complement strand
CCGAGGAAATGCGGACAGAATGCTTGCGCGGGAAGAAACTTTGAAGTCTGAGGTTCTTTCTGATGAGGATATGAAGAAAATCCTTCCGGCGATAAATCCTGACGGTTCTGATTCTGCGCGGCTTGACAATACTCTTGAATTTCTTGTTATGAACGGAATGCCGCTTCCGCTGGCTGTTATGGTCTGCATTCCTGAGCCGTGGAAAAATGACACAACAATGGATTCTGAAAAGCGTGATTTCTATCATTATTATGCGACAATGATGGAGCCTTGGGATGGTCCTGCGGCTGTTCTTTTTAGCGATGGTGATGTTCTTGGCGCAACCCTTGACCGAAATGGACTTAGACCTTCTCGTTATTACATTACAAAAGATGGAATGCTGATTCTTTCCTCAGAGGTTGGTTGTCTTGATATTCCAGAGGAAAATATTGAGAAAAAATCTCGTCTTCAGCCTGGAAGAATTCTTCTGGTTGACACAAAGCAGAAAAAAATAATTTCTGATGAGGAGGCGAAGAAACTTTACGCTTCTGAGCATCCTTTTGGTGAATGGCTTGATACAAATCTGGTTCATCTTTCTGACCTTGCGATTCCTAACAAAAAAATTCCGGTTTATACGCAGGAAGAGCGCGATCGTATGTACCGCGCTTTTGGCTGGAACTACGAGGATGTGAATGAAATGGTTTTGCCGATGGCAAAAACTGGTGTTGAACCGACTGGCGCGATGGGCGTTGACACTCCGCTTGCGTGCATGAGCGATAAGCATCCGCCACTTTATTCTTATTTTAAGCAGCTTTTTGCGCAGGTTACAAACCCTCCGTTCGATTCTTTGCGTGAAAAAATTGTAACAGATACAACTGTCTATGTCGGTTCGGACGGAAATCTTTTGAAGCCGGAAGGAAAAAACTGTACAGTTCTTGAAATCAACAACCCGATTCTTACTGGTGTTGATATGCTGAAAATCAAGAACATGAAAAAGCCTGGATTCAAGGTTGTTACAATTTCTCTTTTGTATTACAAGGGCGGTTCGCTTCAGCAGGCGCTGGATGACCTTTTGATTTCTGTTGACAGGGAATACAAGAACGGCGCGAATGTAATGGTTCTTTCTGACCGTGGAGTTGATGAGAATCATGTTGCGATTCCTTCGCTTCTTGCGGTTTCTGCGGTTGAGCAGCATCTTGTGCGCACAAAAAAGCGTACGGCAATCTCGATTATTCTTGAGTCAGCTGAAATCCGCGATGTCCATCAGTCAGCAATGTGCTTGGGTTACGGCGCGCGCGCTATAAATCCTTATCTTGCGCATGAATGTATTGCCGAGCTTATTGACCAGAAACTTTTGGACAAGGATTATCACACTGCGATAGACGATTATAACAAGGCGATTATCAACGGAATTGTGAAAATTGCCGCAAAAATGGGAATTTCAACAGTCCAGTCTTATCAGTCTGCGCAAATTTTTGAGGCGGTTGGTATTTCAAAAGAAGTAATCGACAAATATTTTACAAATACTGTGAGCCGCGTTGGTGGAATCGGAATCAAGGAAATTGAAGAGGATGTTAATTTCCATCACAATAAGGCTTTTGATCCGCTTGGGCTTACGGTCAATACGCACCTTGATTCTGTGGGAATGCACAAACTTCGACGTGGTCCGAATGCAGAAGACCATCTTTACAGCCCGGAAACGATTATTGCCTTGCAGGAATCTACAAGAAACAGCGATTATGCGCGGTTCAAGGAATATACTTCGCTTGTTGACGACAATTCCCATCCGCATACTTTGCGTGCAATGCTGGATTTTAATTATGATGAAGGAAAATCAGTTCCGATTGATGAAGTTGAGCCGGTTTCTGAAATTGTAAAACGCTTCAAGACTGGCGCTATGAGCTACGGTTCAATTTCCGAGGAAGCGCACCGCTGCATGGCATTGGCGATGAACCACTTGCACGGAAAATCAAATTCTGGCGAAGGCGGAGAAAAACCAGAGCGGCTTGGAACTGAGGCGAATTCCGCAATCAAGCAGGTTGCGTCCGGACGATTTGGAGTTACGGAAGAATATTTGCTGAGCGCAAAGGAAATTCAGATTAAAATGGCGCAGGGGGCAAAACCAGGAGAAGGCGGACATCTTCCAGGAAAGAAAGTTTACCCTTGGATTGCACAGACTCGTTACGCAACTCCAGGTGTTTCATTGATTTCGCCTCCACCGCACCACGATATTTATTCAATAGAAGATTTGGCACAGCTGATTTACGATTTGAAAAATGCGAACCGTGCTGCCCGGATTTCCGTTAAGCTTGTTTCTGAGGCGGGAGTCGGAACGATTGCGGCTGGTGTTGCAAAGGCCGGAGCGCAGGTAATCCTGATTTCTGGACACGACGGTGGAACTGGAGCTGCTCCAATCTCTTCAATTCATCATGCAGGGCTTCCGTGGGAATTAGGGCTCGCGGAAACTCACCAGACGTTGATTCAGAACGGACTTCGTTCGCGCGTTGTAATTGAGACAGACGGAAAACTTATGAGCGGCCGCGATGTTGCGATTGCCTGTCTTTTGGGTGCGGAGGAATTCGGCTTTGCCACAGCTCCTCTTATCACAATGGGCTGCGCTATGATGCGTGTGTGCAACCTTGACACTTGTCCGTTCGGAGTTGCAACCCAGAACAGCGAACTTAGAAAACGCTTCACAGGAAAACCCGAATACGTTGAGAATTTCATGAAGTTCATTGCCGAGGAATTGCGTGAATATATGGCAAAACTTGGCGTAAGAACTCTTGATGAAATGTGCGGAAGAACAGATTTGCTCAAGCTGAAGGAAAAACAGGGCTTTAAGCGCGCAAATCTTGTTGATTTAAGCCGAATCATCGGTTACCGTGCGCCGGAAGGTTCAAAAACTCATTTTTATCCTGAAGATGTCTTTAATTTTGGGCTTGAGAAAACTGTTGATGAAAAAGATTTGCTGAAATCTTTTGAGAAAGCCGCAAAATCAAAGAAAGGCGTTTTCAATGTGAAAATCACTTCTACGGACAGAACTTTGGGAACAATTCTTGGCTCAGAGATCCAGAAGAGATTTGGAAATTCTTTGCCTGAAGATTCGTTTGTTGTGAATGCCGCTGGTGGTGGCGGACAGTCTTTTGGAGCATTCATTCCGAAAGGTCTTACGATGCACCTTACAGGCGATGCGAACGATTATCTTGGAAAAGGACTTTCTGGCGGAAAAATTGTTGTAAGCGCACCGAAAAATGTTACGTTCAAGCCGGAAGAAAATATCATCATCGGAAATGTTGCTTTGTTCGGAGCAACCAGCGGTGAAGCTTTTATAAACGGAATTGCCGGTGAACGTTTCTGCGTAAGAAATTCCGGGGCAACTGCAGTTGTTGAAGGCTGCGGCGACCACGGTCTTGAATATATGACCGGCGGAACTGCTGTGATTCTTGGTCCGACAGGAAGAAATCTTGCGGCCGGAATGTCTGGCGGAACAGCTTATGTTCTTGACATGAACCATAGTTTGTACAAACGTCTTAACAAACAGCTTGTTACAATGAGTGAAGTTACTGATGAGCACGATATTCAGATTATAAAATCGCTTGTTGAAAAGCATGTTAAGGAAACAGGTTCCGGACTTGGCGCAAAAATTCTTAAAGATTTTGAAAAAGAATATCTTCCTCATTTTAAGAAGATTGTTCCTAATGATTACCATAAGATGCTTGTTGAGATAAGCAAGGCAGAGGAGCGTGGCTTAAAGCATGACGAGGCTGTACTTGAATCATTTTACACAACAACAGGCCAGAAAAGAGTAGGCTGAAATTAGGAGAATAATATGGGAAAGCCAACAGGATTTTTAGAATATAATAGAAAAGATAACAGCAGTATTGCTCCACTTTTGCGGACTGCAAATTTCAAGGAATTTCATAATCTTTTGCCGGAAGAAGAACGGAGAACCCAGGCTGCTCGCTGTATGAACTGCGGAGTTCCAATGTGCCAGTCGGCAATAAAACTTGCGGGAATGGTTACAGGTTGCCCTCTTCACAATCTTATTCCTGAATGGAATGACGCGTTGTATAAAGGTCAGTATGATATGGCGGCGTGGCGTCTTCTGAAAACTTCAAGTTTTCCAGAATTCACAGGACGCGTTTGCCCTGCGTTGTGCGAAAAAGCCTGCAACTGCGGAAATGGCGGTGATATAAAGGAAGCTGTGACAATCCATGACAACGAGCTTTTTATAATTGAAAAGGCTTTTGAGACCGGCTACATGAAGCCACAGATTCCAAAAGTCCGATCAGAAAAGAAGATTGCCGTTGTAGGCGCGGGTCCGGCAGGTCTTGCTGTTGCCGATTTGCTTAACAGGCGCGGCCATAATGTTACAGTCTATGAGCGCGAGGACCGGGTCGGCGGACTATTGATGTACGGTATTCCGAATATGAAACTTGAGAAACAAGTCATTGACCGCCGCGTAAAGCTTATGGAAGCGGAAGGCATTAAATTTGTTACCGGTGCAGATATTGGTCGTACAGTTGATGCAAAAGAAATTGTTGAAAACTATGATGCGGTTGCATTGTGCTGCGGTGCAAAAAAAGCCCGTCCGTTGTCAGTTCCTGGAGCAGATGCTGAAGGAGTAATGTTTGCGGTTGATTTTTTGAAGTCCGTTACAAGAAGCCTTTTGAATTCAGAACTGAAAGATGGAACTTTTTTTGACCCGAAAGACAAAGATGTGATTGTAGTCGGTGGCGGTGACACAGGAAATGACTGTACAGGAACAAGCATCCGGCTTGGCTGTAAGTCTGTTACCCAGTTGGAAATGATGCCTTGCCCTCCTGTTGAACGGCAGAAAAACAATCCGTGGCCGCAGTGGCCTAAGGTTTTAAAGACCGATTATGGCGCGGAAGAGTCAATCGCGAAATTTGGTCATGATCCGCGTGTCTATAAGACAACTATAAAAGAAATCCATACGGAAAATGGAAAAGTCTGCGGTGTAAAAACAGTTCAGGTTGAATTCAAGATGATTGACGGAAAACGCCAGCTTTGCGAGATTCCTGGAACAGAAAAAGAGCTTCCTGCAGACTTGATTCTTATTGCGGCTGGTTTTCTTGGATGCGAGGACTATACAGCAAATGCGTTTGGAGCTTCTCTTTCTGCAAGAAACACTGTTGAGTCGATTGGTGAAAAAACTCCTGATTTGGCAAGTCCTAACGGATACAAGACTTCTGTTGAAAAAGTTTTTGCTGCCGGAGATATGCGCCGCGGACAGTCGCTGGTTGTGTGGGCGATTGCGGAAGGCCGCGAATGTGCCCGCCAGATAGACGAGTATCTTATGGGCTACACAAACCTTTAGGATGATTCTGACGCAGGACGGTGAAACCACGTCCTGTGCCAGAAAGGGTAGGCGAAAACCGAAGGTTTGAGATTATTGGGAGCTTTGCGACCAATTTGAGAAAACCGAAGGTTTGAGATTATTGGGAGCTTTGCGACCAATTTGCGAAAACCTGAGGCTTGAGCCTAGGGGAAGACTTTCCCCCCTCTAAAAAAATAGCCGATGCTAGAAATTGACCTTGGTCAATTTCTAGGTAGTGAGGAACTTTAGTTCCGAACGTATGGAATAATTTTCTTCATAAGTTTATTATTCCTCGTATGAATTTGAACTTTAACACGATAATTTTGATGGTTGCCAGGGTTCTTGCCTTGGCGGTCGCTTTTCCGTTCCATGAATCTGCTCATGGGCTTGCGGCGCTTGCTCTTGGTGATAAGACTGCGAAAAATTCCCATAGAATCAGCATGAATCCATTCCGGCACTTTGATTTGCTTGGTTTTATTCTTCTTATGCTGGTTGGCTTTGGCTGGGGAAAACCGGTTCCGGTAAATCCTGACAATTTTAAGCACAAAAAATCGGGAATCGCGGTTACGGCGCTTGCCGGGCCTTTTTCTAATCTTGTTTTGGCCTATATTTCGATAATTGTTTTTAAGCTTTTTTACATTCTTTTGCCGGGACATCAGTTTATTCAGCTTTTCTTGTATTACAGCATTTTTATAAATATTTCGCTCATGCTTTTTAATCTGATTCCTGTTCCCCCGCTGGATGGTTCAAGAATTTTGTATTATTTTATGGATGACGAGTCGTATTTTAATTATTCGCGCTACAGCACGGTTTTGTTCATCGTTCTTCTTGTTGCGCTTGAAATCCTTGACCGCACAGGAATTTATTCCAGAATTGTAAAAACCGTTTTTAACGCGCTTGATGACTGTTCTTTGTTTGTAGAAAAGATTTTTGCATAACGTTATAATTGGTCTATTGTGGCAAACATTTTTAATAATGATAAAATAGTAATCCGCGGTGCGCGCGAGCATAATCTTAAAAATATTGATTTGGATATTCCGCGAAATAAACTTGTTGTGATTTCAGGACTTTCTGGTTCGGGAAAAAGTTCCCTTGCGTTTGATACGCTTTTTGCCGAAGGTCAGCGGCGTTATATGGAAAGTCTTTCATCGTATGCGCGGCAGTTTCTTGGCAGCATGGACAAGCCGGACGTTGATTTGATAGAAGGACTTTCACCTGCGATTTCGATTGAGCAGAAATCAACAAACAAAAATCCGCGTTCTACAGTTGGAACGATTACTGAGATTTATGATTATTACCGTCTTTTGTACGCGCGGGCAGGGCATTCTCACTGTCCAAAATGCGGGCGCGAAATTAAGGAACAGCCGGTTGACCAGATTATTGATTCAATTATGGCTTGGCCGGAAGGAACGAAAATCCAGGTTCTGGCTCCGGTTATCCGCGGAAAAAAAGGCGAACATGCAAAAATTATTGAGGACGCAAAAAAATCAGGTTTTATACGCGCGCGGATTGACGGCGTAATGACAAGTCTTGATGATTCAATAAAACTTGACAAGCAAAAAAAACACACTATAGAAATTGTTGTTGACAGAATTGTTCTTGGCCCGGATGTGAGAAAACGTCTTGCGGATTCTGTTGAAACTGCGCTGGAAAGCGCGAACGGAATTATTGTTGTAACGAAACGCGTTGAAGACAAGGATGTTGAAGTTTTTTTCAGCCAGAAAAACGCTTGTCCTGACTGCGGAATTTCGATTCCAGAGCTTCAGCCGAGGCTTTTTTCGTTTAATAATCCTTTTGGGGCTTGCCCGGAATGCACGGGGCTCGGCCAAAAAATGGAGTGGGACATAAAAAAGATAATTCCAGATTCCTCAAAAAGTTTTAACGAGGGCGCGCTTGCATTTTACAATCCTGAAAGCGAGTGGAACCATTCGATGTTTCAGGCGATTGCGGATGAAGCCGGATTTTCTCTGGATACGCCGATAAATCAGCTTTCAAAGGAACAGTATGATTTTTTGTGGAACGGTGGTGGCGACGAGCGGAAAATCCATTGGGTTTACAAGAAGCAGAGCGGCGAAGGCTATAGCGAGTATAATCGTGCCTGGCCTGGAATTCTTTCAGACATGAAAAGGCGGTATGCCGAGGCTTGGGGTGATTCCCAGCGTGTAAGGATTGAAGAAAAATTCATGTCGGTTTCTCATTGTTCAAGCTGCAACGGACAGCGTCTGCGCCCGGAAGCTCTTGGAGTTACTGTCGGCGGAAAAAATATATGGGAGCTTTGCTGTCTTTCTGTTAGCGAATCAATTGATTTTTTCAATAATCTGTCACTTTCTGAGAATGAGGCAAAAATCGCGGCGCAGGTTTTGAAGGAAATCCGTGCGCGGCTGAAATTCTTGAAAGATGTCGGGCTTGATTATCTTACTTTGGAACGGGCTGCTGAAACTTTGTCCGGCGGAGAAGCCCAGCGAATCCGCCTTGCAACACAGATTGGTTCTGCTTTGACAGGAGTTATGTATATTCTTGACGAACCGTCAATTGGGTTGCATCAACGCGACAATCAGAGACTTATTGATACTTTGACTTATCTCCGTGACCAGGGAAATACTGTTATTGTTGTGGAGCATGATGAGCAGACTTTGAGGACTGCTGATTTTCTTGTTGATATTGGTCCTGGCGCTGGAATTCATGGAGGTCGCGTTGTTGCGGCAGGAACTCCAGAAGAAGTGATGAAAATAAAGGAAAGCAAAACCGGGCAGTATCTTGCCGGAACATTGCGGATGGAAATTCCTTCAGAACGGCGCAAAGGCAACGGGCATAAAATTGTTCTTTCAGGTGTTACCGAGCATAATCTGAAGAATGTCTCTATAGAAATTCCGCTTGGAACTTTTACGTGTATCACAGGCGTTTCTGGTTC
>DLKK01000084.1 GCA_002478955.1 Treponema sp. UBA7590 | reverse complement strand
TGTTGCCATACCAACAGCAATTCCTGTAGTACCATTACAAAGCAAGAAAGGAAATGCTCCAGGAAGAACAGAAGGTTCTTTTGTTGTGTCATCAAAGTTTGCCACCATATCAACGGTGTTTTTAGAAATGTCAGCAACCATTTCTTCCGTTATTTTAGACATTTTAGCTTCTGTATATCGATAAGCTGCGGCAGGATCTCCGGCAATTGTACCAAAATTTCCCTGCGGAGTAACAGTTGTATAACGTTGCGCAAAATCTTGTCCAAGACGAACAAGAGCATCATAAACAGAAGCATCTCCATGCGGATGATAATGACCAAGAACTTCACCAACAATTGTAGCGCATTTTTTTGTTTTTCCGCCAGAAGCAAGATGAAGCGTGTCCATCGCATACATAATTCTTCGGTGAACAGGTTTTAATCCGTCACGAACATCCGGCAATGCTCGCTGCACAATTACCGACATAGAATAATCGATATATGCTTTTTTTACTTCTTCTTCAATTGGAATTTTTATTAAAGTTCCGCCTTCCGTTGTTTTTGTCTGTTCAAACATTTAAAATTTCCGTTTATTGGTCATTGAGCTTGTCTAAATGACCATTTTATTTTTTAAGAAGTGGTTTTAACAAGCTCAACCACTAAAGTATCTTAAATATCCAAATTAGCGTAGCTTGAATTTGTTTCTATAAATTGACGGCGAGGTTCTACATCTTCACCCATACAGACGCTAAAAATTTTATCGGCAGCAATTGCATCTGGAATTGTTACAACTCTCATGTGCCTATGGGCTGGATCCATTGTTGTTTCCCAAAGCTGTTTTCCATCCATTTCACCAAGACCTTTATAGCGCTGAACATCTGCTTTGCTTCGATTTTCACCAAGTTCCATAAGAGCATTATCTCTTTCCTGCTCTGAATAGCAATAAACTGGCTCTTTTTTACCAAGTTGAACTTTAAATAATGGAGGCATCGCAAGATAAACATATCCATTTTCAATAAGTTGCGGCATATATCTAAAAAAGAAAGTTAAAAGCAAAGTTCTGATATGAGAACCGTCAACATCGGCATCCGCCATGATTATGATTTTATGATAGCGAAGTTTTTCTATATTGAAATCTTTTCCAAAACCAGCACCTAAAGAAGCAATTACCGGCTCAAGTTTATCATTGTTCATAACTTTTTCTGGACGAACTTTTTCAACATTCAACATTTTTCCCCAAAGAGGTAAAATAGCCTGAGTTTTTGGATCACGTCCTTTTTTTGCAGAACCACCGGCAGAATCTCCTTCGACAATATAAACTTCACATTGAGTTGGATCTTTTAATGAACAATCTGAAAGTTTTTCTGGAAGTCCAAATCCGTCTGACATTGTTTTTTTGCGGCTTGCATCTTTTGCTTTTCGGGCCGCAATTCTGGCAGTTGCTTCATTGATTGCTTTTTCAAGAACCGCTTCCAAAACTTTTGGATTTTGCTCAAAAAATATTGTAAGTTTTTCTTTTACCAAAGAATCAACAATTGTTCGGACTTCTGTGTTTCCAAGTTTTTCTTTTGTCTGACCTTCAAATTCTGGTTCAGGAACTTTCATTGAAAGAACTACAACAATTCCAGAACGAACATCATCGCCTGTAAGTTTTTCATCTTTATCAATTCGTTTTTTTAGCTTTTCATTTGAATCAAGAGCTTTATTCAATACGAAAGTCAATGCTGACTTAAAGCCTTCAAGATGAGTTCCACCATCACGAGTATTAATGTCGTTTACATAAGTGTTTATATTTTCATCAAATCCGTCGTTGTATTGAAAAGCAAGTTCAGTCACAACATCATCTTTTTCGCCAGTTATATAAATTGGTTCGGTAGGAAGATAAAATTTGCTGTGCTTAGCTTCGTTCATTTCTTTTACATAATGAACAATTCCACCTTCATATTTAAGAATTTCTTCTTTTGGATTTTCAAGACGTTCATCGCGAAAAACAATTGTTATTCCACTGTTCAAAAAAGCCAGTTCGCGCAAACGTTTCTTTAAAACATCGTAGTCATGAACAGTTGTTTCTGTAAAAATTGTTGCATCAGGCTTCCAGCGAATTGTTGTTCCATGAATTGAAGAATCAATATCTCCAATTACTTCAACTTTTGTTGTTGGAACACCACGCGCATATTTTTGCTGATAAATATGTCCATCGCGTTTTACTGTCGCTTCCATCCAGACAGAAAGTGCATTTACGCAGGAAACACCAACGCCGTGCAAACCACCAGAAACTTTATAAGAACCTTTATCAAATTTTCCGCCAGCATGAAGTCGGGTAAGAACAAGTTCCAAAGCAGAAATATGTTCAGTCGGATGAATATCAACAGGAATTCCGCGCCCATTGTCTTCTACGCGAACAACATCATCTTTTTCAAGAGCAACAACGATTTTATCGCAATAACCAGCCATTGCTTCATCAATAGAATTGTCAACAGTTTCATAAACAAGATGATGAAGACCTCTTGGACCTGTAGAACCAATGTACATTCCAGGGCGTTTTCTTACAGCTTCAAGTCCTTTTAAAACTTGAATATTACTTGCACCATATTCTGCAGCCATTATTTTTTCCTTGATTTTGCATGATTTTTTCGGAAATTTATATCCATGAAATTGAATATTATAGAAATAACTTATTTAAAATATACTTTGATTGATTAAAAAAGTAAAGGCAGTTTATAATCATAAACTATGAGTGAACAGAATTATAAAGAAATTTGGCCATTTGTAATGGAACAATTACATGAAGAATATAAAAACAATGGCCAGGAAAATGAATTTGTGCTTTGGTATAAAATGGAATATCTTGAGGACACTTTAGACACAATAACAGTTTCTGTTCCATCAGAATTTTTATGGCAAAGAATGATTTCAAAAGGAAATATCAAAAAAGTTGAAAATAAAATCTGTGAAATAACCGGACGTCCAAAAATAAATCTTATTCCAAAATTCAATTCAATTACGATTCAACCGGCTTCTTTAAATTCTGATTCAGAAGAAATAAAATCCATAAAAAATTCATCTGAACCAAAAAAAATTGAAACTCAAATTCAAAAAGAACAGATTAAACAAAAAAATACAAATTCAACATTAAATCCGAATTTTACTTTTGAAAATTTTGTAACTGGTGAAGAAATTGGAAGCAAATTTGCCTATAACGTTTGTTATGCAGCTTCTCTTGCTCCTGGCGAAAAAACAAATCCAATTCTTATTTATGGCGGAGTTGGACTTGGAAAAACTCATTTAATGCAGGCAATCGGAAATGAAATTCTAAAAAACAGTTCTGAAACAAAAAAAATTTGTTTTATTCAGACAGAAAGTTTTTTGAATGAATTTTCTTCTTCTATAATCAACAAGACAACAGAAAAATTTAAACGCAAATATAGAAATCTTGACGTATTTTTATTAGATGATATTCACTTCTTAAATGGAAAAAGCGGACTTCAGGAAGAATTATTTTACGTTTTTGAAGCATTGCACAAGAAAAAAGCCCAGATGGTTTTTACTTGCGACCGTCCTTTGAATGAAATAGGAAATATGGCAGAACGACTTGTAAGTCGGCTTGGAAGTGGAGCTTGTCTAGATTTACACATTCCTAATTTTGACACAAGAAAAGCAATTATCCATAAAAAGCTGGAAAATAAAGACAAAGCTTTGCCAGAAGAAATTATTGACTATATTGCAAGAACTGTAGAAACAAATATCCGCGACCTTGAGTCAGCTTTGAACAAAATTATTATGTATACCGAATTTGTAAGCCCGAACATAACACTAGAAATTGTTCAACAGCAGCTTTCAAATCTTTATGCCGCACCTGGAGCCGGAAATGTTTCAATAGAAAATATTCAAAAAGTAGTTGCAGAAGCTTACAATATAAAAGTTGAAGAACTAAAAGGAAAAAGAAGAGATAAAAAATATATCATTCCAAGATTTATTGCAGTTTATATAACCCGCGAAATGACAGAATATGCATACACAGAAATTGGAAATGAATTCGGCGGAAGAGATCATACCTCAATAATGAATGGATACAACAAAATTGTAGAAAAAATAAATTCAGATCCTTCTCTTTTACAAAAAATAAAAAATTTGATGGAGGAAGTTAAAAAATACAGCAAATAGGTATATATTATGTTAAAATGCTGTGGATAACTTGTTCATAATAAAAAAAATCAATTAAAATTGTGAATAAGTTATTTTAAAGTGAATAAGATTGTCTTAGTTATAAACAATGCAATTCTTTTATTTATAAAAAGATAAGTAACTTTTCCACTTTAAACGCGTACTTATTATTAAATTTACTAAATTTATATAAATTTAATAAATTCTAAACATGTGAAAAAAGGAGACTATATGAAATTCACGTTCGACAGAGAAGCAATGATAAAAGAAATTTCTATTGCCCAGGAAATTATTACAAATAAAAGTCCTATTTCTATACTTTCAAATATACTTTTAATTGCAAAAGACAACACATTGACTATAAAAGCTTCCGATACTGCTGTAAATTTTATTACAAACATTCCAGTTGATGTAATAGAAGAAGGAAGCACAACAATTTTTTGTGATAAATTCAGCAATATTCTTTCTTCTTTACCTTCAGGAGAAATTGAATTTGAACAGCAAGATATAAAAGTTACAATCAAGCCTGTTTCTAAAAAAGTAAAATTTCAGCTAAAAAGCATTGCAAGCGAAAAATTCGCTGAAATTCCAGAAGCAAATAATGTTCCTTTCTTTGAAATGCCTTCAAAAGATTTAAAGGAAATGATTCAGCATACAATTTTTTCTGTTTCAGAAGACCAGAACCGATATTTTATGACAGGTGTTTATTTCACTAAGAAAGAAGATAAATTTGTAACAGTTTCAACAGATGCAAGACGTCTTTCCTATGCAGAAAAAGATTTGCCGGCTGGAATAAATTTTGAACCTTCTATTGTTCCAACAAAAATTCTTAGATGTATTCTTAAAAATGCACCGGATGAAGGAAATATTCAGCTCGCAATTGTAGATAAGCTGATTTTTGTACGTTTTGGAAGTTATGAATTTTCTTCAAAACTTTTGGAAGGTCAGTTTCCTAATTATCAAAAAGTAATTCCAGAAAAACAGAATTTTTATTTTGCAGTAAATAAGTCAGATCTTGAATCAGCTTTAAGAAGAATTGAAATCATGATTGATAAAAAAGTAAACCGCGTTCTTTTTAAGATTAGTTCTGGAACTTTGATACTGACTTCACCTGAATCTGAAATAGGAACAGCAGATGAAGAAATTCCATGCCAATACGAAGGAAATGAAATTACAATTGCGTTGAATAGCCGTTATGTTTCTGAACCTTTAAAAAATATCAGCACAGAAAACGTTGTTTTTGAATTTACAGAGGTAATGAAAGCAATCACATTGCGTCCAGAACCTGCTGCAGATTTTTTCCATATCATAATGCCAATGAATTTGAACGGCTAATAAATGCCATTTCTTTCTCTTTCATTAGTAAATTTTCGCAATTTAAAAAACGATAAGATAAATCTTTTTGCAAATGAAGTTTATTTTGTCGGCGAAAATGGTCAGGGCAAAAGCAATCTTCTTGAGTCTCTTTACTATTCCGCATATGGTTCATCTTTTAGAACTCATGCGGATGCACAGATTATTAAGGAAGGAGAACAGAATTTTTCAATTAATTCTTTGTATACTAATGAAAAAGAAAGTACCCAAAATATAAGGATTATTTACGACAAAGGAAAAAAAATAATTGAAAAAAATTCAAAGCGCATAAAAGATAGAAAAGAGCTTGTAAATACAATTCCATGCGTGATTTTTTGTCATGATGATATGCGTTTTGCAACCGGTGAACCAGAATTCCGAAGATTTTTTCTGGATCAGTCTTTAACAATGTATGATGAACTTTACATTGATGATCTTAGAAATTATCGTAAAATTTTAAAGACAAGAAATTTACTTTTAAAAGAATGTAAATACGAAATGCTGGATATTTACGATTTTCAGCTTGCTCAAAAAGGATTGGAAATTCAGCTTAAAAGAAAAAAGCTTGTTTTTCAGTTTAATGAGATTTTTGGAAAACTTTATGAACAGATTTCCGGCATTGAAAATGTTATGATTTCTTATATTCCAAGCTGGAAAGAAATTAAACAAGATTTTGGAACAAAATTTCCTTCCGTAAATGACATAACTGAACTTCTTAAAAATAAAAGAGATCAGGACAAAATTATGCAGACTACCCTTTCAGGTCCGCACAGAGATAAAATTATTTTTATAAAAGATGGAAAACAGTTTGTGCCTACGGCTTCTACAGGTCAGTGTCGTCTTGTTTCTTTGCTTTTAAGGGTAGCTCAGTCTGTTTATTACACAAGATTAACAGGAATAAAGCCAGTTCTTTTGATGGATGATGTTATGCTTGAACTTGATCCTGAAAAAAGGCAGAAAATAACAGCTCTTCTTCCTGAATATGATCAGCTTTTTTGTACTTTTTTGCCAGGTGAACCTTATGAAAAATATATGAAGGAAAGCACAAAAATTTACAAAATAAAAAATGGAGAATGGTATGAAGGATGAAATTATTGATTGTTCAGAAATGTTGAGCAGAACTTTTGACTGCATAGAAAAAGCAACTTTAGAACGAAACAATAAATTTTATTCTTCCTGGAAATCTGTTGTAACAAAAATAAATCGGGCTGGTGACAAGGAATTTGGGCAAAAATTGTATGACCACAGTTCAATTGTTGACATAAAGAATGGAACTTTGCTTATTGAAACTGATCATCCGGGTTGGTCTCAGATGATGCAATTCTATTCAAAATTTATTATCAATGGCTTAAAAATGTATATTCCTGAAATGAAAATAGAAAGTCTTGTTTTCAGGACAAAAGGAAGCAACGCTGTTTTAAATTCAGTTGATTATAATTCTGAATTAATGAAAGAAAACAATAAAATGGCGGAAAAAATAAAAAAAGAGAATGAATTTATTAACAAATATAAAAAATCAGACGAAACTAAAAAGGAAGAAAGTAATGAACTTCCTGAAAATTTAAAGTCAATGTTTGATACTATAAGACAAACTATGTTGACCAAAAATAGAAATAATTGATATATTAGTTTACTATATTTTGATATTTTATAATTCGCATAAAATATACGGATTTTATTTATAAAGAAGGAGCATTGTACTTATGTTACGTACATACCAACCAAGCAAAGTTAAACGCAATAGAAAATTTGGTTTCAGAGCTAGAATGGCTACTAAAGGTGGACGCAAAGTTCTTGCACGTCGTCGTGCTAAGGGCCGAGCAAAACTTTCAATTTCTGATGAAAAGAAGCCATACTGATTTTATTAGGGATGGAAACAGAGTTAGTCAAAACAGGATTTTTTAAACGTGAAGAACGAATAAAAAATCCTGCTGATTTCAAAACACTGTTTAAAAAAGGAAATAGGGCGAGCATTTCTGGTGCTAAAATTTTTTTTAAAAAAAACGGCACAGAAAAAAATCGAGTTGCTTTTCCTTTGCCTCGCGGTTATGGTAACGCAGTAAAAAGAAATTTGTCTAAACGCTACAGCCGCGAAGCTTATCGTTTTTTTAAAACACATCTGAACACCGGGTATGATATTCTGATACTTGTTTATCCCGGAAATGATTCGTTCAGCACGCGATGTGTTCAATTTCGTACATTGTTTCAAAAGGCAGGATTAATTAAAGAATGAAAAATTTTTTAATAAAATTTTTCTGTTTTTTTATCCGATTTTATCAAAAATATATTTCGCCTTTGCACCCTCGTTGTTGCAGATTCACACCGTCGTGCTCTCAATACGCTTTGGAAGCAATTCAAAAATATGGTTCTGGTAAAGGAACTTTTCTAGCAATTAAACGAATATTACGTTGTAATCCTTTTTTCAAAGGTGGTTATGATCCCGTTCCATAAATTCATGGAAAAAGTTCTGTCTGAAAGATAAAACTTAAAGATAAAAACTGCCTGAGGAGAATTTTTCATGAATAAAAACACAATTATGGCAATTGTACTTTCTACAATTGTTGTTGTGGCTTCTATTATCTTGCAGTCACGTTTTATGCCAAAAACTCCAGCTAAACCTGAAAATCAAGTTACTGAAAATTCTGTTTCTGATTCAGAAAAAAATACTGAAAAAGTTTCAGAAGAAATCAATAATTTTGGTGTAAAATCTGTTAATGAAGTTACAGAAGAAAAACAAATTGTTGTAAAAACAGCTAAAACTGAAGTTGTTCTTACAAATAAAGGTGGCGACATTGTCAGCTATAAATTGAGCGATCATATTGATGTTGATACAAAAGATGGCGTTCAGATGGTTGATAATGTTTCTGATTTTAACAGGGCTTGTGCAGTTGCTTTTAGTTCAAAATACAACGCAAAGATTATAAATGACCTTTTTAGTTTTTCCCAGCCTGATGAAAAGAATTATTTGTTCACAAAGAATTTTATTGTTACAGACGAAGATGGAAAAAGTCATAAAGTTACTTTTGGAAAAAGATATACTTTTGAAGACGATTATATGTTCAGGCTTGAAATTTTGTTCCATTCAGATGATGAAACAGAATTTGTCTATACTTTAAGAACTTCTCCGCAGATTGGTCCATATTTTAATCCAAAGTTGAACAGATATGAAAACCGCCAGTTTATTTCATACAATGGAAACAAGGCAAAAAAGCAAATTATTGGCAGCAAACCTGAATTCAAATTGTATAACAAAGATTATTTGTGGAACGGAATTGGCGGAAAATATTTTGAAGAAATTTTGATTCCGGAAAATTCTTCTGCAATGGATTATTCTTATTATTCAAATATTGTTGAAGTGAATAATTATGCAAATGCTCAGGCAATTGCTGTTAGAAAACCTGTAAAATCAACAGACGTAAAAGATACATATTATCTGTATTTTGGTCCAAGAAATGAAAAAGACCTTAAAATTTATAATTCTGCGGAAAAAAATGTCTGGAAACTGAGCGGACTTAGACTTACAGAAAGTTTGAATTCAAACGGTTGGCTTGGTTGGCTTGAAACGATTCTTAAATGGATTATGGAAGTTATAAATAAAGTTGTTCATAACTGGGGTGTTTCTATCATCATTATGACAATTTTGATTAAGCTTGCAATGTTCCCTGTAACAAAAAATCAGTCAATGTCTACTTTGAAAATGCAGGAAATCCAGCCTAAAATTCAGGCTGTTCAGAATAAATACAAAGATAATCCTCAAAGAATGCAGCAGGAAATGGCAAAAGTTTACAAGGAAGTTGGATATAACCCAATGAGCGGATGTCTTCCTATGCTTGTTCAGTTCCTTATTTTGTGGTCAATGTATAACTTGTTCAACAATTATTTTGAATTCCGCGGTTCAAGTTTTATTCCACATTGGATTGAAGATCTTTCTTCTGGTGATAGTATTTATGTATTTAAATTTAATATACCATTCTTTGGAAATCATTTGAGAATTCTTCCATTTATTTATCTTGCTTCCCAGCTGTTTTTTGGAAAAATTACGAATATGGGCGGAACTGCTGGCGCAACTGGTTCTTCCCAGGCTCAGATGAAAATGATGATGTATGGTATGCCGATTTTATTCTTTGTTTTATTTTATAATGCTCCTTCTGGATTGTTGCTTTATTGGACAGTCAGCAATATTTTCCAGATGGTTCAGCAGATAATTATAAACAAGGCTATGAAATCAAAAAAAGCAGAAATTTCTCGTAGAAAAAATAAATAATAAAACAATAGAGGAAAAATAAATGACTTACGAATTTGAAGGAAAAACTGAAAAAGAAGCAATTGAAATTGCTGCAAATGAACTTGGTCTTCAAAGAGATCAGTTTGATGTTGAAATTTTGGAATCACAGAAAAAAACTCTTTTTAAGAACGGATATGTAAAAATTTGTGTTCATACTTTGGATGATGCACAGCCGTCTACTTTGAGTGAAAACGGTTCTTCATTTGCTGCTGCGGCGGTCAGCAAAAATGCTGTAAATCCTGTTCCACAGGGCGAATTTGAAGAAAAAATGGTTGATTTTGTTAAAAACGTAATTGAAAAAATGGGTTACGAAGTAAAAGTTGAGCTTGTTTTCCGCGAGGAAAAGAAAATCGGCATTAAGCTTGATTCACAGAATTCTTCAATTTTGATTGGACGTAAAGGAAAAAATCTTGATGCTTTGCAGCTTTTGGCAAATATTTATGCTGGTCGCCTTGGACATGAAGAAATCCGTGTGATTCTTGATACAGAAAATTATAGAATTCGCCGCGAAGAATCTTTGGTTCGATTGGCTTATACAACTGCTGATAAAGTTCATACTTCTCACAAATCAATTTTGCTTGAACCAATGAATCCTTTTGAAAGAAGACTTATCCATACAACTTTGAACGATATTCCAGATATTGATACAAAATCTGAAGGTGAAGGACTTTATAAACAAGTTCGCGTAATTTACAAAGGTTTTGAAAGATAATTTTTATGGCACCATTTGTAACTTTTTGCTAAATGGTGCTTTTAAATTTTAAATGTTTTTTTTATTTTAGGGGGAAATATGAAAAAAATTATTTTTGCGGCAATGTTCATTTTTGGAATGGCTGCAATGATTTTTGCCCAGAACACAAAACTTGAAGATATTTTAAGTCCAGAATATGCTGAATATCTAAAGACAAATGGAAATATTACAGTTATTCATCCAAAAAATGAAAAAGAATTGTCTGTTGTTCCAAATTGTCCTTATTCAGAACAGATAAAAAGTGATTTGATTTGCGAAAAAGAAAAAGGAGTTCCGTTTTTGGCGGAATTTGTTTATTTGATTCCAAAATCTGAGCTTACAGATGATGCCTCAAAAGTTAATGTTGACAGTATGAGCGTTATTTTCCGTTCGATAAGTAAAATGCAGGGAATGACTTACATTCACAACGGCGGAAAAGAAGATGTTCTTTATAAAAAAGCGTATGCAGTTGCCTCTGCGGATTCAGATGAGCCAATTGCAGATCCTTTGGAAGGTCCTACAGATGGACTGGAAGCTTACGGTTACCAGCATGATCACACTTTTGGAGATACGAAATATAAGCTGAATTATTACCAGAAAGACAATGTTATTTTTGCCACATTTTTGAACGTAATTCCGATGAGCAAGCTTGGTATAAAAGCTGTTATGCCTGAGCATCTTAGAATGAATATTGTTTCAATTGATTTGGGCGATGATTTGCTTTTATATCTTGTTGCTGATGTTAGCGCAAAAAATTTGATGGGAGTTCGCGCTCAGATTCAGGATTCAATGACTGTTAGAATGAACGCTATTTACAGATGGTTCTTAAAACAATATAAATAGGAGTTCGTTTATGAATTTAAAAAAAATATTTATGGCAGTTTTTTTTGGCGCTTTAGTTTTAGCCAATGGAGCTTGCCGTTCTAAAGGAAATGCTATGGATTCAATTAAAGGAAAAGATGGATTGTTTGCAATCATGGAAACTTCAAAAGGTGATATTGCTTTGGAGTTGTATTACAAAGATGCACCTTTGACAGTTTGCAATTTTGTGGGTTTGGCTGAAGGAACTCTTGACGCGGCAGATGGAAAACCTTTTTATAATGGATTGAAATTTCATCGTGTAATAAAGGATTTTATGATTCAAGGTGGAGATCCGCGTGGCAATGGAACTGGCGGTCCGGGATATAAATTTGCGGATGAAGAAGTTCCATATAAATTTGATAAACCAGGATATCTTGCAATGGCAAATGCCGGAGCAAATACAAATGGTTCTCAATTTTTTATTACTCACGTTGAAACTCCTTGGCTGAACGGAAAACACACAATTTTTGGTCATGTTGTAACTTCTGCGGATCAGGATGTTGTAAATGCAGTTGCCCAGGGCGATGAGATTAAATCTATCACAATTATTCGTCAGGGTGATGAAGCGCAGGCTTTTAAAGCGACTCAGGAAGATTGGGAAAAATTGAATAAAGTTGCGATTCAAAAAGCAAATGCCGCAAAAGAAGCAAAATATGCAGCAAAAATTGCAGAAGTTGAAAAGAATTTTCCTGGTTTTTCAAAGACAGTTGATGGAATTTATTACAAAACTACAAAAACTGGTTCTGGTTCAAAATGTGGAAAAGGCAAAAATGCAAATGTAGATTATAAAGGTTATCTTGTTGATGGAACAGTTTTTGACGGTTCAAGCGGAATGATTCAAGGTGGACATGAAGCCTTGAATTTTACTACTGGAACTGGACAGATGATTCCTGGTTTTGATTCAATGGTTCAGGATATGACAAAAGGTGAAGTTAGAACTTTTGTTCTTCCGCCGGATTTGGCTTATGGTGAACGTGGATATCCAGGAGTTATTCCAGAAAGCGCATATATTGCTTTTGATGTAAAATTGAATAAATTCTAATTGGATTAAAATGCGGCAAGGATTGTAGGGGCAAGCCAATGGCTTGTTCCGCAGGAATGAGCGTTAGCGGAACCCCGAAAAGCCTGTTTTTTTGGTAGTTTGCTATATGCAAACGGACAAAAAGCCGCCCAAAAGCAATCTATAATTTGATTCGAAAAACCTTTGAATTTCGTTCTGGAGTCCAAAGTTTTTTTCGTTCTTCTGGAAGAGAGGAAATTTTGTCTGGCTTAAAGCCAAGCTGTTCAAACCAGTCGGAAGTTTGAGTTGTTAATATAAAAACGCTGGAAAGATTTTTGTTTTTTGCCTGAGAAATAAGATATTCCATGATTTTTGGGCCGATTCCAAGATTTGAAAAAGATTCATCCACGGCAATTCCGGCAATTTCGGCTTGTTTAGCGTCATAAACGTGAAGTGAAGCGGTTGCCCGGATTCCTCCGTCGATTTCGTAGACAATATAGTCTGCAAGACGGGCGTTCAGGTCTTTTTCTGTGCGTGGCAAAAGGATTTTTTTCTGGATAAAAGGATTCATCACAGAAAGAACGGCTGGAATGTCTGTTTGTGTCATTGGGCGGATGTGACCGTAATTTTGTGAATAAATCATAGTTCCTGAGCCAAGATCGCTGAATATTTCGCAAGGAATAGAGCCGTCTTGTGAGCCATTTAGAATATGCGAGCGTGTTACTCCGTTTTTACAGGCGTTTTCTGCGGTTTTAAGCAGAGAAATTATTTTTTTGTTTTCGTTTTGTTTGTTTAATTCTATAAAATTTTGAAGTTCGGTAAGATCCATGGCTGGAATATTTCCTTCTGAGGAAATTCCGAGTGTTGGCGGAACTTTGAAATTTTTTTCTGATATTACGCCATTTTTTATTACAAAAAATAATTTGTCGGCCTTTAAATTTGTTGCGATTGATTCTGCTAGCTCAACGGAAGAAATATTGTATGGTTTTCCTGCACTACTCCACCCGATGCACGGAAAAATTGGAATAAATCCGTTGTTCAGGGTGTTTTTTATAGCATCGGTTTGAATTCTGTCGATTTCGCCCGCGGTGCTGTAATCAATGCCGTCTAAAACGCCTTTTGCGCGTGCGCGGACCCAGTTTCCGATTGTTGCAGTTATGTGGTTTGCGGCAAGGCTTGTCATTACAACATTGGAAATGTCGAAGGCGGCCATTTTTATAAGATTTATTCCTTTTTCATTTGTTATGCGGGTTTCATTTTCGTAAGTCCATTTTATTCTTGAAGTTTTTAAAACTTGGTCAATACGTTTTTTTGCGCCTGGAACGATGGCGACTTTTATTCCGGCTTGATGTAAAAGCGCAATGTCGCGGATATGGCTAGAAAATAGCGGTGAATCAATAATTTCATCATCAAGATAGATTACAATTGTCGCATTTTGAAATTTTTGTATATAGCGGATTACATCGCGGATTTGCTGGGCTTTTTTTTCAGTTTTATTGTGCTGCATATTTTTAGTATACAGTTTATGCGAAAACAGGAAAAGATTTTATTTTTTTTATTTTGTTTTTGACTGGGAGATTGTGTTTGTTGAGAAATCATCGTTTTTTGGATTAAGAGTTATGTTCTGCTCGGAATTTTTCTGTGTTGATTTTGCTGTAAACGCAGCCACAATATTGCTGGCGGTAAAGATTGTATTCTTCGGAAAGTTCAAGGCTTCGTTTGAATCCGCCTTTTTTCTTGAAGTCTGAAAATAACCATTTTGGAGAATTTTTTGAATTGCAAAGTTCAATTCCTATGTTGTTGATTTTTTCTGCATCTTTGAACGGAGAAATGCTTAAAGTTGTACAAAAATATTCAAAATTGTTGATAGAAGCATAGTCGTATGCTTTTTTTAGGCGGAATTTATAGCAGAGGCGACAACGTTCTCCTTTTTCTGGTTCCTCGGCAAATTCTGGGTGATTTTTAATGTCGATTGCGTTAAAAAATTCCTGTGGTTCATAATTTTGTTCAACGAATTTTACGTTATTTTGCAAGGCGGCTGGAAAACGTGGCAAAAGATTTTTCAGTTCTTCAAGGCGGCGTTCGTATTCTTCTTTTGGAAAAATATTTGGATTATAGTAAAAAATTGTAATGTCAAAAAATTTTGCCAGATATTCAAGCACGTAAGATGAGCAAGGTCCGCAACAAGCGTGAAGCAATAATGAAGGTCTGGCCGCAGAAGCAACCAGACTTTCAATTGTTTTTTCGAGTTCTTTTTGATAATTCTTTTTAGCAGATTTCGCAGTCATTTGACTTTGTTGTAGTCAAAGGTTTTCCGTCTGCGGTTAATTTTTTTCCGGCAATCTGTGCGGTAAAATCTTTGATTTTCATTTCTACTTTGCAGAATTTATCGATGTCGATTTTTGCAGGTTTTTGGAATGATGCGTCTGCGCCTTCCAAAATAACTGGAGTTCCTGCGGCTGCCCATGGAGCGGTAAGAAGTTCAACTTTTTCTTTGCCATCTTCTGTGTAGTCTGCGGCAAGCAACATTCCGCGGCTTTCTACGCCTTTCATTTTGCGCGGAGCAAGATTTGAAGCTATGATTACGTGCTGGCCGAGCAATTCTTCTTCTTTTAAGTATGGTCTTAGGCCAGACTGAATTATTCGGTCTGTTCCAGAACCGTCATCCATGTGTTCAATATAAAGCCTGTCTCCCTGTGGGTTACATTCTACAGATTTGATTACTGCAACTTTTAATTCAATGTGTTCATTGAAATATGCAACCTGGTCATCTGCAAATTTTGGACCTTCTGATTTTTTTACTGGAGCTGATTTTACTTCTTCTTTTTTTTGCTCAGTTTTTTCTGCTTTTTTGCTGTGAGGATCTGGAGTTGCTGCAAGAAGTTCTTCAAGATCAAGTTCTCCACCGAAGCAAGGAACTGTTATTGCCCAATTTTCTAGAACTTGCGGATGGATTTCACCGAAAACACCAACTTGTTTTCCTTTGATGATAACTGCAGCTTGTCGGCCAGGAATAAATCTTGGGTCATTTGATTCTTTTACTTCATATTTATGGTCAAGGAAGTAAAGAACAGAAGCTACTTCAGAAGCGGCTGTATTGTAGTTTGCGTTTGATTCTGCAGAAAGGAAGCCAAGGCACTGACGGGTTCGAGTTCCTGTGTTTTCTTCTGGGCAAAGATAAGCGACTTTTCCGATTTCAAAAATTTTGTGCGGATAAATTGCGTTTGCTGATTTTGATTCTGCGCGCAACAAAGATGAAAGAATATCTGAGCGCACAAACTGATAATTTTCGCTCATCGGGTTGGCGATTTCAATTACATGAGCCGGATCAATGTTCATGTTCTCAATGTAATCTTTGCGGGAACCAACATAGTTGAAAATCATTTCCTGGTAGCCAAGCCCAACCATCAAAGTTTTTGCTTTTCGTGAATAATAAGTTATTGGAAGAAGGCGGCCAATTGTGAAATCATTTGGTTTTGCAGGTTCATAAGTTTCAAGCTTTGTTCCAATCATTACATCTTCTATAATATCAACTTCGTGAAGGAAGTCATTTCTGTAAGGAGCTGGAGAAAGCGTATATTCAAAATCGTCATCGGCAATTTTTTTAGAGACAACTTTTGAACCCATTCTTGTGAGCGCATCTAAAACAGTTGCGTCATCAAAATTTGTTCCGAGCAGTTTGTTTATGTGTTTTAAAGTTGCCTTTGTTTTTGGCTGAAAATAGAACGGAGCTACAACATCGCGGCCAAAACAAGTGTCATACGGATGTTTTACCATGATAGGCTCAATTTCGTAACCGACATCAGCAAAATCGCAGGCAACAATGTTCGCGGCAAGCATAAGATTTTCCATGTTGTCACCAGTGAGTTCAACCATAAGGCCTTTGTCTCCAACCTGGACTGCACCAAGAGTTGCGCTGTTTATTACTGGTGCCATGGACATAATTTCATTTTTGTCATCTGTAAGAATTGGGAATTTCTTGAAATCCTTGATAATCCAGCCAAAATCTTTTCCTTTTGGATGTTCTGTAAGAATCTGGCGGCATGTCATTGGTTTTTCAAATTGAAGAGGAACGAAAGAAGTTGTGTCTGGGTCAACAGCTTTATAATGAACCGGGAATTTTATTTCTTCAACACGGTAAACACCCATTGAAATTGATTTTCGTTTTCGCCCGAAGTTCCATGCAAGTTTTTCCTGAGTTTGGATAATGTCCTTTAGCATTGGATCGTCAATTGGTTTTCCGTTAATAACGAAAGCAACCATAAAAGGACGAATGTCTTTAAGCTCCGGGTCTACAGTAACAATTCTATTTCCGCAATCTTTAATATTTTCTTTTGTAGAAAGGAATTTTGAATAGTCAACAGTTTTTCCGCCGCGATGAAGCCGTAGCTGGCGGGCAACTCCGTTTGTTGACCACAAATCAGGGCGGTTTGTATCGTTCAGTTCAATTTTTATTACGCGTTCTGATTCTGGTTTGGAAGTATCTGGTTTTTCATCAAGTTCTGCTTTTGCGTAGGTAAGAACTTTTTCAAGATCATCATAACTATATTTTTTTTCAAGAAGTTTAAAGAAAAGCTGTTCGTTTACTTCAATTTTTGGCATTTTTTTCCTCTAATTGGCTTATTAAATAGATGAAATATTATAAATCAATATATGGAAACATTCAATTCGGAAAAAGATAAGAAAATTCAACCAGAAAAAAATTGAACAATAATGAGAAAAATTTTTGCTGAAAACTCTAGAAAACATTGAATTTCTTTTGAATTTTATTGCATATTAACGCTATATTTTGTATATTCAAGAAATAGATTGTCTATTTTTGGAATATCTAAAAAAGAGAAAACATTTTTTCCAGGAGTAAAAAAGTATGTCTGCTGAAAATTTAATAGAACATATAAGTTCTATGATGAATTTTGTAAATATTCAGCGGTTATGGATGCAGCGGCATTTGGAGCCGATTGCAAAAAAATATAAGCTGAAAATGTCCGATTTAAGCTTGATGCTTTTGCTTCATATCAACAAGAGAATTCAGACAGCTAAAGATGTTTCAAATTTCAGTGACTTAAAAAGAGGAAATATTTCGTTGCTGGTTGAATATTTGTCTTGCAAAGGCTTTATAAATCAGCTTGCAGTTGAAGGTGACCGACGAATGAAACAGCTGGTTCTTACTTCTAAATGCGATGAGATTTTAAAGGAATGTGATGAAGTTATGGTTAAGCTTTTTAAGCTTAGCTTGGACGGAATTGAAGAAGAAGAGCTTTTAAGAGCGAAGGATGTTTTTACTAAAATGTATGAAAATATAATAAAAGAAGAAAAAAAGAATCTGGAGGAGAATAAATGAATCCTAAAATAATTAGATTTTTGGTGGTTTTTATTGCTTTTGCTTCTTGTGGTTTTGCTTTTGCCCAAGAATCAAATTCCAATAAAAAAGAACGACTAGTTCTTACTGTTGATGACGCAGTGAACTACGCGTTAAAAAACAACCAGTCGCTAAAAAGCGCTGCAATTGATTTGGAAATAAAAAAGCGCGCGAACAGCAACTCTTGGAATACGTTTTTGCCAAGTGCTAGCCTGAGCGGAACTTTGGTTCGTTCAAATGATATTGATACGATAAAAAGTTCTATAGAATCAAATGCGGCTTTTCCGGCTTTCTTAGGTTATGCAAAAAATGGTGCGGATTTGAAAACATCTGCTGTAGCTGCAAGTAATATTGATTCATCAAAATTGATTGATGATATGTACGGTTCAGAGGAAGCTGCATTGTGGCATCCAGTTGGAAGTCTTTCTTTTTCATGGGCTTTTAATGCGGCAATGTTAAAATCGATTTCTGCCACAAAAAAACAGTACGAAGCAGGATTGATTTCCTGGGAACAATCTGTAAGAGAAACAGAAGTGAACATAAAAAAAATGTTCTATGGAATTTTGCTGGCGCAGGAAAATCTTAAAATCCAGAAAGAATCAATGGGAAATGCAGAGGCTCGCTGGCATCAGGCGGAAATAAACTATAGAAACGGAACTGTTCCTCGCCTTTCAGTTTTGAATTCTCAGGTTACTTATGAAAATATGAAACCAACAATTCTTAGTGCAGAAAATTCCTTGAAGCAAACAAAAGAGACTTTCGGATTCTTGTTGGGACTTCCATTTGGAACAGAAATTGATTTGACTGGAACAATTGAAACTTCCTATGTTGATGTAAATGCAGATGAACTTTTTGAGAAATATGTTGAGCAGAATAATGAAATCAAATCATTAAAGAAAAATATTGAGCTTATAAAAACAGGAATTGATGCGACTTATCTTTCAACATTTACTCCAAGCCTTGCTGTTGGATTTGGACTTCAACCAACGGTTTCAAATATTACAAAAAATTGGTTTGATAAAGACAATTATTCTGAAGGTGGAAATTTAACAATTACTCTTGCCTATTCAAATTTGTTTGATATGCTTCCGTGGTCTTCTAATATGCAAAAACTGAAAGATTCGAAACAGCAGCTTGCTCAAGCAGAAATTGGGCTTGAACAGCTTTATCAGAATGCAGAAATTGAAGTTCATAAACTTTGCGATAATCTTACTGTTTCAAGGGCGAATATAGAAGCTATGCGGAATAATGTTACTCTTGCACAAGAGGCTTATGATTCGACTTTGAAAGCTTATAACAATGGTACTCAGGAATTGCTTGCGGTTCGAGATTCAGAAAGTTCATTGAATCAGGCAAGACTTGGACTGATGAATGAAAATTATAATTATATTTCTGCAGTTTTGGATTTGGAGACAAAACTTAATATTACATTAAAATAAGCCGGGCGTTGCGGGCTGGCGTTTGAAGCCCGCTCGGTGGGTAGGCCGCTACGAAGTGCGGCCGTAGGGCGGTTGCCTGCCCTTCTGATTGAGAATATGGCGTCTGCAAAAGACCTTGGGCTTTTGCAGATTAGTGAGCGGCGAAGATGCGAACGTCGTTGTCCGCCCTTAAGATAAAAATAAAAATAGGAGAATATATGAAAGCGGTGAAAATTTTTGCGGTTGCGGGATGTGCTTTGTTGGCTTCTGCGCTGCTTGCTGGTTGTAACAAAAAGGTTGCGGAGGAAGAGTCGCAGGCAGAAACGGTATTTGCTGTAAATGTTTATAAGGCTGTTCCTAAAAATCTTGATGATTATCTTGAATTTGGTGGAAATGTTCAGACGGCTTCTAGCGTTGATATTTATCCTGATGTTCAGAGCGGAAAACTTTCTAGAATTCTTGTGAAAGTTGGCGATAAAGTAAAAAAAGATCAGGTTCTTTGCGAAGTTGACGCGAGTCGACCGGGTATGGATTACAAAAATAGCCCGATAAAAGCGCCGGTTGCGGGAACTATAACTTCTTTTCCGTATAATATTGGTCAGACAGTTTCTGCTGCAATGCCGGTTGGAAAAATCAGTTCAACAGGAACTTTGGAAGTAAAAACAAATGTTGCGGAACGTTTTGTAAGCCGAATTTCGATGAATGAAAAAGCTGAGCTTTCTTTTGACGCTTATCCTGGGGAAAAATTTCCTGCAACTCTTGTGGAAATAGATCCGGTTCTTGACACAAGTTCACGAACTTTGGGAATCAAGTTGGTTCAGAGCCCGTCAGATTCTCGTCTTAGAGCTGGAATGTACGCAAGAATCAAACTTATAACAGATACAAAGAAAAATACAATTGTTATTCCAAATAATGTAATTGTTACAAGAAATGATGAGGATATTGTTTACATCGTTGATTCCATGACAAATACGGTAAAAGCAAGTCCGGTAAAAAAAGGAATCCGAGTTGATGATAAACAGGAAATTCAGATGGGAATTACTCCTGGAGATTTGGTTGTTATAAAAGGTCAGGCACTTCTTACTGATGGTGCAAAAGTAAATGTTGTTTCTATTGTTGAGTAGAAATTTACATTAGTTAGTTTGAGTTTTATGGGAGATTAAATGTCTTTTTCTAAATTAGCTGTAAAAAAACCGACAACGACTCTTATTTGCTTTATTCTTGCAACGTTGCTTGGTATTTATTGTACAATGACTTTGCCGATAGACTTGTATCCAGATATGGATATTCCATACATCATGGTTTATACAAGCTATTCAAATGCTGGTCCTGAAGAAACTGAAAAAAGTGTAACGCGAACGATGGAAAGTTCTCTTTCTAGCGTTACTGGCTTAAAAAAATTGCAGTCTCAGTCAATGACTGGAACTTCTCTTGTTATTCTTGAGTTTGAATACGGAACGAACTTGGATGAGGCAAAAGCGGATATTCGCGATAAAATTGATATGATTCGCAACTATTTGCCGGACAATGCGGATTCCCCGATTATTTTCCAGATGGATCCTTCAATGATTCCGATTATGGGGCTTGTTGTTTCTGGAACTCGAACTCCAGAAGAGTTAAGCTCTTATGTTGAAGATATAATTCAGCCTCGCCTTGAGCAGGTTGATGGTGTTGCTTCCGCAACTCTTGTTGGTAACAGCGAAAAATGTATTAAAGTTGAAGTGCCTCGCGACAGACTGGATGCTTACGGCCTTACAATCACTCAAATTTGCCAGATGATTGGTGCCCAGAATATAACGAGTTCGGGCGGACAGATTGAACAGGGCGACACAAATTATACGATTTCGGCGGAAGGAACTTACAAGTCTGTTGATGATGTAAAAGGAACTGTTGTTACGTACAAATCTAATTCCAGTGGAGAACTTGTTCCAATTCTTTTGCGTGATGTTGCGAATGTTTATGAAGGCTATAAGGATGTGACTTCTGAAGCGTACATTGGCGGAAAATCTTGTGTAATGCTTATGATTCAGAAGCAGTCTGGAAAGAATTCTGTTGCAACTGCTGAAAAATGTCGTGCGCAGGTTACAAAAATTCTTCAGGAGCTTCCGGCTGATGTTCAGATTATTGAAGCTTACAACACAACAGATGATATTAACAACACAATTAAAAATGTTGTAAGTTCTTTGCTTCAGGGAATTGTGCTTGCTGTTGTTGTTCTTTATATTTTCTTGCGTTCTTTAAAGAGTACGTTCATTATTGCGCTTTCAATTCCGATTTCAGTTCTTATTACTCTTGCGTTAATGTATTTCTGCGGATTTACAATCAATATGATGACTTTGTCTGGATTACTTTTGGGTATCGGTATGCTTGTAGATAACTCAATTGTAATTCTGGAAAATATATTCAGTTACCGTGAGCGTGATGCGAAGGCTGATGTTGCAGCGGTTCTTGGTTCGGAAGAAATGCTTGGCTCAATTACTTCTTCAACTTTGACTTCAGTTTGTATCTTCCTTCCGATGGTAATGTTCCAGAAAATGCTTGGAATGATGGGAAAACTTTTCGTTTCTTTTGCTTTTACGATTATTTTCTCTCTTCTTTGTTCATTGCTTACAGCTGCAGTTCTTGTTCCGGTTCTTTCTTCAAAATATCTTGTTGTAGAAAAGCAGTCGGAACGAAAAATGCCAAAATGGCTTCAAGGTTTTGACGGTTTAATGAGCCGATTCTTTACTTGGCTTGATAATGCTTATGCTTCTGGAGTAGAAAAAGTTCTGCGCCACAGAAAGCTTGTTATTATTTCGCTGGTTGTGCTTTTCTTTGGTTCTATTTTTGCGGTAAAGTTCATCGGATTTATTTTTATGCCGGAAGAAGCTTCAACTTCAGTTTCGGTTTCATTGGAAATGCCAAAAGGAACAACGCTTGAGCTTACCCGCGAAGTTATTCAACAGTACGAAGCAAATGTCATGAAGGATTTGAAAGGTGTAAAATATGCGCTTGTTTCTGTTGGTGGCTCAACAATGATGTCAACGGCTTCAGATTCAAATACTGCAACGCTTCGTATTTCGTTGTATCCAGAAAGCGAGCGACTCCCTGGTTACGATAATGAAAAATCGGCAAAAGAAAAATGTCGAAAATATTTTAATGCGTTCCCTGGTGCAGAATTTACATTCAGTTCCGGAATGGGAAGTTTTGCAAGTTCAGCAATTGATGTTGTAATTCGTTCAGATGACTTGGATTTGGCGCGTGCAACTTCAAAAGAAATTCAGAATGTAATTAAGGAAAAATGCGCTGATTATGTAAATGAAGTAACAAGTGACCTTGAAGATGGACTTCCTCAGCTCAAGGTTAATCTTGACCGCAACCGAATGTACGAGCTTGGTGTTACGGCTTATGGCGCAGGTTCGGAGCTTAACGCAGCTGTAAATGGAAAAACCGCCAGCCGCTACGATGATAACGGAACCCAGATTGATATTGTTGTTAGTCTTGATGATGAAGATAAGCAGAAATTTGGTGATTTGGAAAATATTTACGTCACAAACTCAATGGGCCAAAGAATTCCGTTCGCAAGTTTTTCCCGTTATGAAGAATCTCTTGCGCCGGTTACAATTCGCCGTGAAAACCAGACCCGAACAATCAGGCTTTCTGTTGAGCCAAAATCAGGAATTTCCATTAACAAAGTACAGGATGCGATTGCAGATGCTGTCCGCAAAAATGTAGTTCTTGATGAAAAAGTAATGGTTACTTACGAAGGTTCTTTGGAAGACATGGTTGATTCCGTTAAGAAATTCAGTGTAATTATTATTATGGCTGTTTTGCTTGTATTTGCGGTAATGGCGAGTCAATTTGAATCATTCAAAGATCCGTTCATTATCCTGTTTACAATTCCGCTTTCATTCATTGGTGTAATGTTCATTTATTTGATTACGCACACGATGTTGAATATTGTTTCTGTAGTCGGAATGTTGGTTCTTGTCGGAACAATTGTAAACAACGGTATTGTATTAGTTGACTACACAAATCTTTTAAGAAAGCGTGGATATGCGCTTAAAGATGCATGTATAGAAGCTGCAAGAAGCCGTTTGCGCCCGATTTTGATGTCAACATTGACAACAGTTACTTCTTTGATTCCTATGGCATTCTTCCCAGGAGAAACTGGAACTATGACACAGCCAATTGGATTGACAGTTCTTGGAGGTATGACATTCGGTTCATTGATGACATTGTTTGTTATGCCTGTAATTTACTTTATTTTCAATAAAAAAGGTGAAGCAAAACGTCTTGCTCAGTTAGAGGAAGATTTAAAAAATCCTATAAAGACTGAAAAAGAAGTAAAAGCAGAGGAAAGAAAATCCCGCGGTTTAAAAAAAATTGTAAAAGCGCTGGAAAACCGGGTTGAAAAGAAAAATGTTTCGGATGAAAATAACTCGGATTCTGCTTCTGATGAGTCAGATAAAAATGCTGGAAATTCTGATAATGGAGGAAACGAATAATGAAAAGAATAGAAATTGTTCTTACTCAAGCTATTGAATCAGATTTTTTACAGCTGTACGAACGAGAATGCCGCCGTGCTGGAATAAAATGCAAATATACAAAAATTGAAAACGTAATGGGTTCTGGAAATACAGATCCAAAACTCGGCGATTCAATTTGGCCGCAGCTGAATGTTATGTTCATTCTTTATGTTGAAGACAATTTTGTTTCTGTTGTGTCAACTATAATGAAAAAGCTGCATGAGATGTATGTTGGCGAAGGCGCAGCTGCATTTGCAACAGATTGTAATTGCTCTGATATTTGCTGATATTCAAGTTTTATAAAATAATTGAAAATCGAGTTTTTTTGCAATGCGTGGAAAAGCTCGATTTTCATTTTAAATAGTACAATGGTTTATACTACGTACATTCTTCTAGTTAAATAGATTTTGAAAAATTATTATATTAAAAGTAATTCTCGTTTTTTTGAGGCAAGGTAAATTTGTGGGAAAAGAATTTATTTTGCAAAAATAAGGAATACGGAGATGAAAATGCAAAGAATAATCGAATTAATGGAAAGCATTGCTGACTATCGAGGACAAATTGCAAAATATCGGACTTATGTTAGTGAACATCCTAATTGCGGTTTTGAATGGGAAAACAAAATTGTTGCAATGGAAAGAAAACTAAGCCAGATGGAATTGAAATTCCAAGTGGCAAGTTTTGCGTTGTAGGCTATTTGCCCATACTCATTGATTTTTTCCAGGCGGCAGTTGCCCCTTCTATCACAGCATTTCGGAAGCCGTTTGCTTCTAGCGCAGCAACACCTTCAATGGTTGTTCCTGCAGGGGAACAAACGGCATCTTTTAGAGCAGCTGGACATCTTTCATCTTTTAGAACCATTGCCGCAGAACCTTTCAAAGTCTGAGCCGCATAAATATATGCTTGATTTCGTGGCATTCCAAATCTTACGGCGGCATCTGCAAGGGCTTCAACGAACAGGAATGCGTATGCTGGACCAGAACCACTTATTGCTGTTACGCAATCCATAAGTTTTTCATCGACTTTTTCAACCATTCCACAAGATTCCAAAAGTTCTGTCACAGTTTTTAATGCGTCAGCAGGGATTTCATTCAGGCAGCATAAAGCGGTCATTGCCTCTCCGATTTGGGCTGGCATATTTGGCATAATTCTGATGTAATATGCGTCGTACAGTTCCATCAGCTTATTAAGCGAAATTCCTGCCGCCATTGAAATGATTATTGCATCTGGACGCAAAGATTTTTTTATGTTTGCGATGACTTCTTTTATATAGGCAGGTTTTACGGCAAGAAAAATGTATTTTGCGTCTTTTACGGCGTCTGCATTTGATTCTGTTGCGTTGCACCCATTTTTTTTAGCAAATTCCTGGGCGTGCTCAAAATGTTTTGCTGTGACTGTTATATTTTTTGCGTCAAATTTTTTGCAGATTGCGCTCATTATTGCGCCACCCATAGAACCACATCCAATACAAGCTATTTTTTCCATAAATATATCTCCTTTTGCCAATCTCTTTATTGTGCTGTAAATAAAGTTCCTAATGCTGTGCCGTTTTCTAGGTTTGTCAGAATGTTTTGGTGGCTTCCGTTTGCAAGAAGAATTGGAATTCCATAAACTGTTGTTTTTTCTGCCGCCTGAATTTTTGTTTCAATACCGCCAGTTCCAAAGGCATTTTTTTCGCCGATTCGGATTGATTTTCTTAATTCTGGAATATTTTCCACAACTTCAACAATTTTTGCGTTCTTGTTTGTCTTTGGATTGTCTGTAAAAATTCCGTCAACATCGCTAAAAAGAATCAGTAAATCTGCGCTCCAAAGAATTGCTGTAAGCGCGGAAAGATTGTCGTTGTCGCCGATTTGAAATTCATCAATTGAAACAGAATCGTTCTCGTTTATGATTGGAACAACTCCTTCATCTTCAAGAGTGAACAAAGTATTGCGGATGTTAAGTGAACGGTGGTCGTTTTCAAAATCTTCTTTAGTTAACAAAAGCTGTCCGATATGGATTCCTTGTTCACCAAAAGCTTTTCGCCACTGAGCCATAAGTTCAACCTGCCCTATCGCGCACAAAGCCTGCCTAAAGTGAACGTCTTTTTTTCGCGCCCATTCGCTTAATGTTGAAACGCCAGAAACTTGCGCGCCGGAAGAAACTACAACAATCTGTTTTCCCTGGTCAATCAATTTTTTGCACTGAGCGGCAAAACTTGCCATAAATTCAGTGTTTTGAGTTCCATCTGCTTTTGCAAGCGTATTTGAACCGATTTTGATTACTATTTTTCTTGCGTCTTTTAGTGCTTTTGAAATTGCTTCGCTCATTTTGTTTTCCTTTTATGATTAGCGGATTTGTCCTTCGCCGTCAATTAAATATTTTGTTGTTGTAAGAACTTTTATTCCCATCGGGCCACGGGCATGTAGTTTTTGGGTTGAAATTCCAAGTTCCGCACCAAAACCAAATTCTCCGCCGTCAGTAAATCTTGTTGAGGCATTTACATAAACGCAGCTTGCATCGATTTTGTTCTGAAAAAGACGTGCGTTTTCAAGACTTTGGGTGATTATGCTTTCGCTGTGCTTTGTGTTGTGTGAATTTATGTAGGAAATTGCTTCTTCAATGTTTTCCACGGATTTTATGCAGCATTCGTAGTCAAGATATTCGTTTCCAAAATCATTTTCAGTCGCATTGAAAAGAAGATTTTCTGTTTTTGCGGTGTTTTTTTCCAGAATTTTGAAAGAAAATTCGTCTGCGTGGAATTTTACGCGTCCAGAAAATTGTTTTTCCAGCAAAGGCAAGAATTTTTCGGCAATTTTTTTGTTAACAACAATACATTCGATTGAATTGCAAACGCTTGGGCGTTGAATTTTTGCATTTTCTGCGATTTTCACCGCCATTTCAAGATTTGCGGATTCATCAACGTAAAGATGGCAAACCCCGCTTCCAGTTTCAATGACCGGAATTTTTGCGTTTGATACAACATTTTGAATCAATTTTTTTCCGCCGCGTGGAAGAACGACATCAATAAGCCCGACTGCATTTAAAATTTGCTCAACATCAGAATAATCATGCTCTTTTGTTTCAACAAGTTCAATTGAGTCTGGAATTCCATTTTCTGTGGTTGCGAGCGCGTCTTTTATTATTTTTACAATTGCCTTGTTTGAATTTAACGCGGAAGAAGAGCCTCTCAAAAGAATTGAATTTCCGCTTTTATATGCAAGGCTGAATGCGTCTACTGTTACATTCGGGCGGCTTTCGTAGATAATTGCCACAACACCTAGAGGAACTCGTACTTGACGGATGTTCAGACCATTTGGAGTTTTCCAGCCGGAAATTTCTTCGCCAACTGGATCAGCTTGAGAGATTACAATATTTAAACTTTCGATAATCCCATTGATTCGCTTGGAGTCTAAAGTAAGCCTGTCTATCAATGCTGCGGAAATTCCGTTAGCTTTTGCATTCTCAATGTCTTTTTTGTTTGCGGAAAGGATTTCATCTCTTTTTGAGTCAAGGGCTTTTGCAACAGCGGAAAGGGCTTTGTTTTTTGTTGTCGCATTTTGCAAGGCTAATTCTGCACTACCCTTTTTTAATGTTTCACAGATTTTTTTTAGTTCCATAAAAACTCCGAATATGGTTAAAACAAAAAAGCCGAAACTTTTGTTAAGTTCCGGCCTGTTAATTTGCGTATTAGTAATTTGCCAAAAAGTACATTCCCAGCAATACTGCGTTACGGCATTTTTCAACGGACCATTCTGCTGTAGCGGGGAGACTTTTTATATACCACCAGAAAATTCCAAAACCAGGATCGATGCGCAAAGAATATTCTGTAAAATCATCAGATTTTGTCTGCTGACCAAACATAAGATAAACTGCGTCATTCAAGATTTTTAAAAAATCCTTATATGTTTTTACCCAGTCTGAATAATCTTTGCAAAGGGTTTCCAGCTGGAACAGAATCTGTTCCTTTAAAGCGATATCTGATTTTTCAACCCAAGTTTTCTCTATTAAAAGCTTTAAATTTTTATTAAAACTTTCAACCAGTTTTGTTTCATCTGATGTTGCGAATGAACCGGCAAATCCGAACATTGCGGCGATTTTTTCAACATCAGAGTTATTATTTTCATCAGTGCTTGTAAAAGTCTTAACAGATTTTACTGTATCAGCATCAATAAATCCTTCGATAAGGTTTTCTACCTTGTTAGAAATAGCCATAACAAGATAATAGTTTTTTCAGGCGTTTTTTACAAGTGGCTTTGTTGCTTTATATTTTATCTTATCGTACGGCATCCATTGTAGCTGCGGCAATGTTCATCGTTTTTGTAACATCGTCACCATCCCAAATTCCAGAGACTGCCGGTCCCATACATTGCCAGAATCTTCCAAGCTGAATGATTGTTGGCATCGGTTTTGAATATTTAAGCTGGTCTACAATTGCCTTTGAATATTCATATTCAATTTGAATGTCGTTTCTTGGCGGAATTTGGTCAGTCATTTCAAATCTTTTTTGAAGCATTTCTTTTGAGGTTATGAATTTTGCAAACTCTTTTGCTTCTTCTGGATGTTCCGAGTATGAACTTACAAATGCAAGTCTTACACCGGAAAATGAAGAGGCAGGTTTATCTTTTCCAGGAAACTTTGGAAGCGTTGAAAGACCAAAATTCATTCCAGCGTTTTTAAATTCATTGATTTTCCAGGAGCCTGTGATAATCATTGGTGAAGCTCCCGAACGGAAAGAAGCGTGGCAGAAATCGCGGGAAGCGTCTGCGGCTGGAATATTCAGGACAAGATTACGAAGTTTCTGGAAATATTTCATTCCTTCAATTGCTTCTGGACTGTTCAGATTGTGTTGTTTTGGATTGTCTCCATTCGGGCCGAATAAAGGAGCTCCAAAACTATCCAGGAACATGAATGAATAATATGGGTCGGTGACAGCCCAGGAAAGAGCGAATTTATTTTCAACAGGAACATTCCATTTTTGGGCATAGGAAATAATTTCTTCCCAAGTTGTTAATGGCTTCTTTAAAATATCTTTGTTGTAAAAAAGAACATAAGTTTCTGCTCCAAGCGGATAGCCATATACAACGCCATCATAAGTTGCCGCTTTTTTTGCAAGAGTGAAGAAATCTTTCATATATTCTTCTGCGTCATCAACAGGAAGAATATGGTCGCCGGTAACAAGAGCCCCGATATGATCATGCGGAGCAACAAAGACATCTGCGCCAACACCAGCAGGACCGTCAAGCTCAATTTTATTTCTTGAGTCGGTGGATTCAACAGGTTCGTAGCGAATTCTTACTTTTGGATTTATCTTTCTGAATTCTTTTATTGCGTACTGAATAAAATTTTGTTCAGTTCCAGAAGATTCCCATACTTTAAGTTCAGTCTTTTTTTCAGCGGCAAAAATAAAAGCTGAAAAAAATGTTGTAAAAAACAACGAAATGATAAATTTTCTCATTAGTAACCCCTCTAAATACATAGTAAGATAATGATATTTTTAAATTTAGGCAAATTCTGTTTTTTTGCAATGAAAATAATATCAGCCGGAATGTGACAGATATTAACATTAAAGTGTGATGGGTTATCACATCTTAATGTGATAGGGTATAACATTAGGATGTGAATAGTTGTAACATTTCGCGGACAAGCATTTTTCATTTCTGCTTCTTGTTAAAATCCAAAAAAAACTATAAATTCAAATTAATTTTACATTTGTGATGAAACGGCAGATTCCACGGAACACGCTTTTCTAATGATGCCAAGGCGCGCTAGAAAATAACATTTACAAGTAAATAGAAAAATTTATTTGGAGCTTGTTATGAACAGGTTTGTTAAGCGTTATTTTATTGACGCGATGAGTGGAATGGCGCAGGGACTTTTTGCGTCTTTGCTGGTTGGAACTATTATTCGTACGCTGGGGCAACAGCTTCTTAGGCTCGGCGTAAATCCTATTTTTCAGTTTTTGGTTGATGCTGGTTCTTTTTGCTGTGAAGGCCATGTTGTTGGCGCGGCAATGGCTGTTGGAATCGGCTTTGCGATGGGCGTTCATGGACTTGTTCTGTTTAGTCTGATTACGGTCGGAGCTGCGGCAAACACTTTGGGTGGCGCTGGCGGGCCTTTGGCTGTTCTGATTATTGCGGTTGTTGCGGCCGAAATTGGAATGCTTGTAAGCAAAAAAACAAAAGTTGATATTCTTGTTACACCGATTGTCACAATTCTTTCAGGATGTCTTGTTGCGGTTCTGTGTGCAAAATATATTGGAATTGCCGCTAGCTGGGTCGGAAAATTAATTATGCTTACAACGGAGCTTCATCCGTTCGTTATGGGAATTCTTGTGTCGGTTGTAGTTGGAGTTGCGCTGACTCTTCCAATTTCCTCTGCGGCGATTTGTGCGGCTCTTGGACTTACAGGTCTTGCCGGCGGTGCAGCTGTTGCCGGATGTTGCGCGCAGATGATTGGTTTTGCAGTGATGAGTTTTAAGGAAAACCGTTGGGGCGGAATACTTTCACAAGGACTTGGAACTTCAATGCTACAGATGCCGAATATTGTGAAAAACCCGAAAATTTGGATTCCCTCAATATTAACAAGTGCAATTACAGGTCCAATTTCAACGTGTATTTTTAAAATGACGATGAATGGCGCGGCGGTCTCTTCTGGAATGGGAACTTGCGGTCTTGTTGGGCAGATTGGTGTTATTACCGGCTGGTTCAATCCAAGCGTGCAGGCGGTGAACTGGGCAGTCCACAAGGCTGAGGAAGCCGGAATGGCGGCGGAACAAATCTCTCAAATTTCACAGGAAACGCTCGCGATTCATCCGGGCTTTTTTGAATGGTTCGGACTTTTGATGGTTTGCTTTATTCTTCCGGGCGTGATTTGCTGGGCATTGTCTTTGCTTTTTAGAAAAATCGGCTGGATAAAAGATGGCGACTTGAAATTGCCTGAGTGATGTTTTGTTCAATTTATTTCTTCAGAAAAAAAACGAATTTCCATAAAAAAAATGCAACTATAGCCAAGTTTTGTTTTCCGCTGAAAGTGTAGGTATTTTTGAGCATTTTATATTATATGTTTGTCTTGAATTTTTCCTCATGTTATTTGGTGCAACAGATTTTGCAATGTGATATGCTATTTTTATCATGGAAAATAAATCTCTTATAAAAATAAATAATTGCAGAATTGAAAATTCAAAAGGTATAGCTGTTCCTGATTTCAGCTGGGAAATGAAAACTGGTGAAGCGTGGCTTGTTGTCGGCCCGAACGGCGGTGGAAAAGCAGATTTTCTTCAGGCTTTGGACGGAGGATTCGGCTCAAAGATTGTGCCAAATCTTCCAAAAAATGAAAAAGAAGTTCCGCTCTATTCAAATCTTTTTGAAGATTCTGTTGAATCCGTTTCCTTGGAGCGAGCTGCACGGATTATTCAGGAAGAACGTGATGAAGATGAAAGTGAATTTATAGAAGGCGGCGTTGATCACGGACGGACGGGGCGCATTTTTATTGCAGAAGGCGTTGTTGGAAAAATAAAAAAAGGTTCTGAGCCGCCTTCGCTTTGCGGTGAACTGGACGCTTACCCGGAGATAAAACTTTGCGGCGTGGAAAAGATTCTTGACCGCGGCATAAAATATATGTCCACGGGCGAAATCCGCCGAACTCTTCTTGCCCGCGCGCTGGTTTCCCGGAAAAAACTTTTGCTCCTGAGCGATCCTTTTGCCGGACTTGATGCAGAAAGCCGCGGAATTCTGCTTGATTTTTTTGACACAATCGCAGGCAAGCAATTGAATGACAATAAAAATGATTCAACTTTTCCGCGGATTATTTTGAGCATGGAACGTTATGTTGAAATTCCTGCCGCAATAACAAATGTGATTGAATTTACAGACGGAAAAATTTCTTTCTGCGGAAAAAAATCAGATTACGAGAAGATTGTAGAAGAAAAAAACAAGGAAAATGAAAAAAATCGAAAAGCAAATTACGAAAAATTTGCCGCAACGGTAAAAAAACTCAGCAATGATGTGAATATCGTCATGGGCGTTGAAAATTATCAGCCTGAAAATGATATTCTTGTGGAAATGCACAATGTTAATGTCGGCTGGGATGACCATAAAGTTCTGCGCAATTTAACCTGGACTTTAAAGCGCGGCGAGCATTGGCTTATCCGCGGCTCGAATGGTTCTGGAAAAACTACATTGCTTGAGCTTATTACCGGCGACAATAGGCAGGTTTTCTGCAATGATATAAAAATTTTCGGTGCGCCACGTGGTTCAGGCGAAACAATCTGGGAAATAAAACATAGGCTTGGAATTGTTTCTTATAGGCTTCATGTTGAATATAGGATGTTGGGTGGAACTTCTTTGCGAGATGTGATTATAAGCGGATTCCATGATTCTATCGGAATGTATGAAATTCCGACCGATGTAGAAATAGTTGCTGCGGAAGAATGGTTGAAACTTGGAGGATTTGAAGGGCGCGGCAGGGAATCTTTTGGTGATTTAAGTTATGGCGAGCAGCGCGCGATTCTTATTCTTCGTGGCGCGGTAAAATGTCCGCCAATAATGATTCTTGATGAGCCTTGTCACGGACTTGATGAACAGATGCGCCAGAAGACTCTTGATTTGCTTGAACTTATTGCGGAGCTTGGAACAACAACATTTGTGCATGTAACGCATGAGCCAAGCGAAGTCTTAAAATGCGAAAAACACGTACTTGAACTTCATCCTGATGAAGAGCCGATGTATAAAATTCTTGAACAATAAGATGGATTTTGCGTCATGAAGAAAATTTTTTCAATTTTGTTGTTTTTTTGCGTGTTTTTTAATGTCGTTGCAGGAAGTAAAAAATCTTTGGAAAACCCGAAAAATCAAAGAAAAACGGCTTATAGGCAAAAACCGATTTCTGGAGAACCTGTTGAAATGCAGGAAATTTGGGGATGGGTAATGCAAAGTCGTTTTTATGAATTTGATAACGATTTGCCACTTACTGATGTTGGATTTTTTGCCGCGGATGTTGACTGTTACGGAAATCTTGCGAATGTTCCAGACCGAAGCAAACTTGCGAATTTTCCCGGAAGAGTTCATCTTGTTCTTGTTTGCGACAGTAAAAGCCTGACTCATTTTGTTCTTGATCCAAAATTTGAGATTACGGACAAAATGATAAAAGAAATTATGGAAGCCGCAGAGCCTTTTGACGGAATAAATGTTGATTACGAGTTGATTCCGGGAAAAGATGTTCAGAATTTCCTGAATTTTTTGGAAAAACTTAAGAATGAATGCAAAAAAGCTGAAAAAATGTTTACGGTTTGCGTTCCTGCTCGTGTAAAAACGATTAGCGATGATACTTTTCCGTATGAAAAAATTGCGGCATTGGCAGACAGGGTAATGATTATGGCCTACGATGAACACTGGTCAACCAGCCAGCCGGGGCCGATTGCGTCCATGAACTGGTGCGAAAAAATTGCTGACTATGCGGTGACAGTTATTCCGCAGGAAAAGCTTGTTATTGGGCTGCCTTTTTACGGAAGAAGCTGGGCAAATGAAAAGCCTGCTCAGGCATGGTATTTTGAAGGCGTAAACAGAATTATTGATGAATATAAGGCTGGACGTGTAACTTACGTAAACGACATTCCGAATGTTGAAGTAACAATGAAAGTCAAGGCGAATTTCTGGTTTGAGGACGCTTATTCAACAGTTGCAAAAATGAGACTTTATAAAGAATATTCGGTGAACAAGATTGCATTCTGGCGAATCGGGCAAGAAGATAAAAATATCTGGCAATGGCTTAAAATTGAAGAAAATGATGCGGAGAATAAATGAGTTAATCGGCGCGAACGTGAGTTTGTGACGGGAACGCCCGATAATTGCTTACAATGAAGGTTTTTGGTATATTTAGGTTATGAGTGAAAAAATTGAAAATTGCCCTTGTGGTTCGGGAAAAAAATACAGTGAATGCTGTGAACCAATTATTAAAGGAACTGTAAAAGCTGCTACTCCGGAAGCGTTGATGAGAGCGCGATATTCGGCTTATGTAACACATGAAATTGATTTTATTGTAGATTCTTGCGAGGAAGGCGAAGGAATTGCTGATATTGATAAACAGGCTACAGAAGATTGGAGCCGACAGTCAATCTGGCAGGGTTTGCATATTCTTAGAACAGAAGAAAAAGGCGACGAGGGCGTTGTTGAATTCATTGCTGATTACACGATGAAGCATCTTGTTGAACATCATCATGAAATTGCAGGCTTTAAGAAAATTAATGGCGAATGGAAATATGTTGCCGGAAATATTATTACAGAAACTGTAAAACGTGATGGGGCAAAAATCGGTAGAAACGATCCGTGTCCTTGTGGAAGCGGCAAGAAATATAAAAAATGTTGCGGTAAATAATAGCGGCATTTTTGGTGAATTGAATAAATGTCTGAAAAAATTATTACTGGTTTTCATGCGATAGAAGAGCGCGTTCTGAAGGCAAAGGAAGCTTCTGGAAAAAATTCTGCGGGCGGTGGAATGCGCATTGTCTACAGCAAGATTGGGCCGCGCGTAAAAAAGATTCTTGTGGCGGCAAAAGAGGCTGGAATTCCTTGTTCGCAGGGGGATGAGCGAGATCTTGACCGCATGGTTCAAAGTTTGCCGGAAACGAGCCGGGAACACCGCGGTATTGTTCTTTGTGTCAGCGGGGAAAACGCGAAGTCTGCAAATCTTGTTGATTTTGATGAATGGTTGAACGCGGCAAAGGCAAAACCGGAAGATGAGAGACAGGTTGTTGTTGTCTTGGATTCAATTACAGATCCTCATAACGTAGGCGCGATAATAAGAAGTTGCGACCAGTTTGGTGCAAGCCTTGTAGTTGTGCCGGAGCGTCGCGGAATAAAAGATGTTGATTCAAACGAGGTTATTGCCCGCAGTTCGGCTGGTTCTGTTGCATGGGTTCCTGTTGCTGTTGTAAATAATCTTGTCAGAACGGTTCAAAAGTTAAAAGAAAATGGTTTCTGGTCTTATGGTGCGGATGCAGGCGGAGAAAATGTTACAAAATTAAACTTTTCGCCTCGTTCTGTGATTGTCATGGGAAGCGAAGGTTCGGGGATTGCGCGTCTTCTTGAATCCGAATGTGATACGATTGTTTCTATTCCGACTTGCGGAAAAATTGACAGCTTGAATGTTTCTGTGGCAGCCGGAGTTTTGCTTTACGAAAACTACAGACAGAGTAATAATTAAAATATGAATGAAAATAAAAAAATTGTAGTTGCTGTTACTGGTGCAGATGGAGCAATGGGTGGCGAGGTTGTGGCCCATTTGCTTGCTTCGGAAAAGAATTTTGAGTTAAGACTTTTTGTATATAACCATGTAAGACATTACAGGGCTTTTTTTAAGCAGCTTTTAAGAAAAGGTCGTGGACGGATTACGATTGTAAAGGGTGACCTTGGAAATTACGATGATGTTGAGCAGCTTGTAAGTGGCGCTGATTATGTTATTCATTGCGGCGCGGTTATTCCTCCAAAAGCTGACCACAATCCGGAAAATACTGTAAAAACGAATTTTGGCGGCACAAAAAATATTGTTGATGCGATTATGAACAGTGGGCGCGCTGAAGAAATCAAGCTTGTGCATATTTCTACTGTTGCCGTTTATGGAAACAGAAATTATAAGCATATGTGGGCTAGAATGGGCGATCCGGTAATGTCTTCTGCTTATGATTATTATTCTGCGGCAAAAATAAAAGGCGAGCGTTATGTTCTGGAAAGTGATTTGCCGAACTGGGTTGTTTTGCGGCAGACAGCGGTTTACCACAAATATTTTTTGGCAAACAATATGAATGATGGGCTTATGTTCCATACTTGCTGGAATGCGCCACTTGAATGGATTACAGACCGCGATTCGGGTTTGTGCATTCAAAATCTTGTTGAACGCGACTTGGACGGAAAACTGAACGGATTTTGGAAAAATGATTACAATATTGGAGGCGGCGCGGCTTGTCGGGAAACTGGATATGAAACTTTTAATTCCGGTTTTGCTCTGATGGGCGCAGGCGCAGAAAAATTCTTTGAGCCATACTGGAATATTCCACGCAATTTTCATGGCGTCTGGTATACAGATAGCCATATTTTGGATGAATGGCTTGATTACCGAACAGAAAGCAGCGCAGATTATTGGAAAAGAATGAGGAAAGAACTTTGGTATTACTGGTTTGGCCGCATAGTTCCTTCTGTTCTTATCAGAAAACTGGCGATTGAGCGCCTTCTGAAAAACAGCAATTCACCGATGAACTGGATTCGTCTTGGTAAAAAAGGCAGAATTGATGCATTTTTTTGCGGAAAAGAAGCGTTTGGCTCAGAACCAAAAACGTGGAAAGAATTTCCTGTGTTTGCAAAAGGACAATCGCCAGAAGGCACTGTTGATTATGGCGAATTGAAGGATGAATCCAAAGCTGAAAAATTCAAGCTTGACCATGGTTATGATGAGTCAAAGCCAGATTCGGAAATTGATTTGGAAGATTTAAAGGCTGCGGCAAAATTCCGTGGAGGAGAGGTTGTTTCTTCTTCAATGGAAAGGGGAAATCTGTACAAAAAAATCACTTGGAAATGCCATAACGGTCATGTTTTTGAAAACAAACCGTTTACAATTTTAAAGGCTGGTTTTTGGTGCCCTGAATGTTGCGAGGCGCTTCCGAAATGGTCTTTTGATAAACTTTCTGCTCATATTCCGTTTTACGCCCAGGTCTGGTATGACACTCATTCAAAGTCAGAGGAAAACAATGTTTATCCTTATGATGAGCATGAAGATGATGATATGATTGTACCTGTGGAAAAGCTTTAGTTTTGCAATATGAAAAAAGCTGTAATTTACGTTTTTAGCGGAACAGGAAATACTCGTCTGGTTGCGGATTTATACAAAAAAAATCTTTCAGAATATGAAACTACAATTTATGACGTAAAAATGAAAAAAATCGGAGAGGATTCTTCCAGGTTTGAATATGTGCCTTTTCCGAATCCGAATGAATTCGATTTGATTGGATTTGGGCATCCTGTTTACGGTTTTAATATTCCAAAACCATTTGATGATTTTATAAATCTTTTGCCAAAACTGGAAAATTCAAAAAAAGCGTTTGTTTTTAAAACGAGTGGAGAAGGTTTGTATATAAATGAATTTTCTTCGCAGCGGCTTATTTCAAAGATGGAAAAAAAAGGCTTTGAGTTTGTTTCTGACCGCCATTATGTTATGCCTTACAATATGATTTTTAGGCACACACCGGAAATGGTAAAACGTGAGTGGCTGTATGCAAAAGCCTACGCAAAACTTTCGTGCAATGAAATTCAGCAGGGTAAAGTGGATAAGGTTCATATAAATCCTTTTTTAAGATTTTGGGTTCCGCTTGTCCGTGTTGAATGGATTTATTATCCTCTTTCTGCGCCATTTTCTTTAAAAGTTGACATGAAAAAATGTGTAAAATGCCAAAAGTGCGTAAAAAACTGTCCATTGAATAATATTTCATTTAATGGAAAGAAATTTGAGTTTGGTCATAACTGCACAATGTGCACATGCTGCTCATTCAATTGCCCGACAAGCGCAATCAGCATTGGTATTTTAAACGGCTGGAAAATCAACGGTTCATATCATATAGAAAAAACTGCCGAGGACGAAATCATTGTTTCCCCGGAAATCGGAAAAGATTATTCCGGCTTGCATCCGTGGCTTTACAAAAAGTATTACCGCAAACTTGACAAAAAATTGGTTGCGGCGGGAATCGGACTAAAGTAACTTCTTTAAATAGGATTTGATTAACTGATTTTGTTCGTGTAGACTAATAGAGTTATGCTTATCAAAGTAATGGCTGATTCTGGCCGACGTATCGCCTGGACTGACCGAAAAAATGGTTATTTCCAGTTTTTGTTTGGTAAAAAAAATGATGAAAATGGATATTTTCGTGGAAGCACGAAATTTTTGAACGGATTTACTAGTTGCGGCAAGGAACTTTCTGAGGCAAAGTTTACAGAAGTTCTTCCGTATGGATTTAAATCCGTATTTGAAAAATCGTTTATTGAAGCGGCGTTGCTTTTGGAAGAACAGGCTTTTTATTTAAATTCAAACGCGGAGCTTGGAATACAGAAAATTGTGCCGACAATGCTTTTGGAAGAAACATTGCCACTTGAAGGAAAAGAACCAAAAAGCAACCGGGAAGAACTTGAAAAGCAGGTGAAATCGGATTCTGTCTGGACTGAAAAAAATTGTGATGGCGTAAAAGTAATCAGCTCAAATAAAGGCGTTGCGGTTGCGGCGGATTTTGACTTTGATTTTTCAGCAAAAGATGAAGATTTGATTCTTTGCAGGAAACAAGATTCTGCAAATTCTGAAGAGCCGTTTTCTGGTGATGGCTGGTATATTGCTTTTGAAGCGGATGAAAATTCTGCGGTAGAAAAAGCGGTTCGTCTTGCAAAACAAAAAGGAATCGTTGCCCACAGAAAGTTGATTGATGAATTTCTTGGAAAATTCAATGCGGATTTTGGCGACAAAAAATTCAATGAGTCAATCCAGTGGGCTAGATTTAGCGCATGGCAGCTTGCAACAAAAGATCATGGAAGCAATTACCGCGGAATTTGGGCTGGACTTCCTTGGTTCCGTGATAATTGGGGGCGCGACACATTTATTTCTTTGTGTGGAACACTTTTGATTTCTGGGTGTTTTGATGAGGCAAAAGATGTTCTTTTGGGGTTTGCGGATTTCCAGGATTTGAACAAGGATAGCCCGACTTACGGACGAATTCCAAACCGTTACCGTGATGAAAAAGACGTGATTTACAATACTGCGGACGGAACTTTGTGGTTTATCCGCGCTTTGTGGGAATATGTTCAGTATTCTGGTGATGTTTCGATTATAAGTCAGCTTGAAAATACAGTTAATACTGCGCTTTTTGCAGAAATGGACCGTTGCGACGAGCATGGTTTTCTTATGCATGCGGATGCTGATACTTGGATGGACGCCCGGATTGAAGGAAACGAACCTCTTTCTCCACGTGGAAACCGTGCGAATGATGTTCAGGCTTTGTGGTTTACCGCATTAAAAATTGGTGCGGAAATGCAGCGTTTGCTTTGCAACAATGAAAAAGCTGACAGTTACGATTTTATTGCGGAACGGGTAAAAAAATCATTCCTGGAGTATTTTTGGAACAAGGATTGCAATGCGCTTGCTGATTGCCTGCCGGAAGGCGGTTATGGCGAATGGATAAAAGATATGCGCGTTCGCCCAAATCAGCTTTTTACATTTATGGTTCCATCTGTTCTGGATTTGCGCCCAGAAGAATATTTTGTCGAAAAAAATATTGCAGACAACATCATTAAAAATGTTGAACGAGAGCTTGTAAATCCTTTTGGTCTTTATAGTTTAAGCCCTGAAGATCCGCTGTTTCACCCTGAGCACGAAAATCCAAAATGGTATCACAAAGATGCGGCTTATCACAATGGAACAATCTGGGAATGGAATACCGGCGCATATATCACAGCAAGTGTTTTGAGCTCAAATGGAATTCTTGGTGAAAAAGCATCGGCAATTTTGCAGAATTATTCAAAAATGATTCAGGAAATTGGCTGTGCAGGCTCGCTGAGCGAAAATATTCATGCGCGGCCAGATTCTAATGGAAACCCTAGGCTTTCAGGAACATTCAGTCAGGCTTGGTCTGTTGCGGAATTTAATAGAAATATTACAATGGATTTGCTCGGTTTTCACCCGGAACTTGTTCAGAAAAAAATAAAATTCTGTCCATGTCTTCCGGCTAACTGCAAAGAGGCAAAAGCGATTCTTCCATTTGGAAATGGCTGGAGCTTTGAGGTTCAGATTAAGCGGAAAGGCGAAAATTATCACTGCTATGTAAAATGGAATGTAGAAAATCTTGATTCTCTGGAAAATTTTCCGGAACTTTCGTTGAATGAAATAAAAATAAAACCAAACGAAGAATACGAGATTTTGACTCCGGCAAAATATAAAAACAAAGAGGAAAAACATTTTTCACTTGAGAAATTTGGAACACCGGCAAAATGGATTACTTCTCCGTTTGCAAAGCAAAATCTGAACAACGAATTCTGTGGCTCGGAACACAAAAAAGATTACCTTTTCAATCTTATAAAAAGCGGCAGAATGAACAGCAAATGCAGTGGCGGAAAAAATACTGGCGCGCTTGAATGGTATTTTGACTCAAAAGAATTTGAAGAAAAATATCACACTGACATCGAGCTTGGCGCAATCTATAAAAAAACTGGAACAACTTTTAGGCTTTGGGCTCCGACTGCAAAAGCGGTTTCTGTTTCATTTTTTGCTGATGGTGAAAATTCTGTTGCAGAAAAAACAGTTGATTTACAAAGGCTTTCTGAAAAGGGAAAACTAGGTGTTTGGGAAGCGACTGTAAAAGGCGATTTGCACGGAAAATATTATTTGTACACAGTTTTGGTTCATGGCGTTGAACAAATTTCTTCTGATCCGTATGCAAAAGCTTGTGGCGTAAACGGAAAACGTTCGATGGTTGTGGATATGAGCCGCACAAATCCTGATGGCTGGGATTCAGTAAAAGTTCCGGTTGTTAAGACTCCTAGTGATGTTGTGGCTTACGAAGCACATATCGCGGATATTACTTCTAGCCCGGATTGGAATGGCGACAAGAGAATACAAAGGACTTTTTTGGGTGCGGCGCAATCTGGAACAACTTACAATGGTGTTCCGACTGGTTTTGACCACATAAAATCTTTGGGTGTTACTCATGTTCAGCTTCTTCCTGTTTTTGATTTTAGAAGTATTGATGAAAAAACTGTAAATGACCCGATTGTTAAGAATAGAATCTTGTTCGGCAATTTTAACTGGGGTTACGATCCTGAAAATTATGCTTGCGTTGAAGGTTCTTATTCAACAAATCCGTATGATGGTTCTGTGCGGATAAAAGAATTCAAGCAACTTGTAAAAAATTATGCGGACGCCGGAATCGGCATAATTATGGATGTTGTTTACAATCATGTGAATGATGGAATTCATCAGGGACTTGGAACAAGTGTTCCAGGATATTTTTACCGGGTTGAAGGATATTCTGGTGCGGGCGAGGATACGGCAAGCGAACATTCAATGTTCAGAAAATATATGGTTGACACACTCTGTTTCTGGCTGAAAGAATATAAACTTTGCGGTTTCCGTTTTGATTTGATGGGCTTGCATGATGTTGTTACGATGAACGCAATTCATGACGCTTTGCATAAGATAAAATCTGATGTTCTTATTTATGGTGAAGGCTGGGATATGTACCGTGCCGGAAAATTTGACGGAGCTTCGCAGGTTAATTGCGAAAAACTTCACGGAATCGGTTTTTTTAATGATGCAATGCGATGCGGAATAAAAGGACCGATTTTTGATGATAAGCAGAAAGGTTTTGTTCATGATGGCAGTGGACGAGAGGCTGTAAAATTTGGAATTATTGGTGCTACAAAACATCCGCAGATTCAATATGATAAAATAGAAGGAACTGCGGCTCCAAAACCTTGGGGAAAAGAAACTTGGCTTTCTGTAAATTATACAGAAATTCATGATAATATTACTTTGCGCGACAAGCTTTTTATGGTTGAGCAAGACAAGCCGGAAGAATATCTTGACCAGATGCAGAAAATGGCGATTTCTCTTGTGATTCTTGCGGAAGGTTATCCGATTTTGCACGCGGGAATGGAATTCTGCCGTTCAAAAGAAGTTCCAGAAGATATAAAAGCCACTAAGCAGATTTTCTATGAGTACGGAATTTCTGATGACGGAAGACATTTTATTTTGCACAATACTTATAATGTCTGCGACCGGATAAATAATCTTGACTGGAAGCGTTGTTCAGAAAAACAGAATGTTGTGAATTACGTAAAAAATCTTATCAAGTTAAGAAAGGAGCATCCTGCGTTCAGGCTTGCGACTGACGAAGATTGTGAAAAAGTTTTGCGGTTTATTGACAACAAATCGGCAGGACTTCCAGAGCAGGTTCTTGCATGGGAACTTGATGGCAGTAAATGCGGTGATAGCTGGAAAAAAATCGTGGTTGTGGCAAATCCATTCACTTCGGATGTGAAATTTGAGCTAAATGGAAAAGGAACTTGGAAGTTAGTTACAGACGGTAAGCAGTTTGCTGAAAATTCTGCCGCCCTGGAAGATGGTTCCGTTGTTACGGTTGCAACAAAGACAGTTGCTGTTTACGCATTGCAGTAATTTGCTGATTTTAGACTGTCTATGAAAATTTTTGTTTTTTGGGCAGTCTAAAGAATCTCGTAAAAAATGCCGATAAAATCGGAGAGGTCTTTTTTATGAAAAGAGTTTTAAATTTATTTTTTGCGTTGGCAATATGTTTTTCTTTTGCAGCATGCACAGATGACGATAACGAAAATTATATAATCGATGTAAAAAAATCAGACGACTCAATGCAGATAACAGTTTCTGTTCCGTATGTGGACGGAATGTCTTATGTGAATATTTTCAGAAGAGATAATTACAAGGATATTTTTAATATTGCGCAGATAATTCCGGCCTCAAAAAATATAAATGCTTCTTACATATTTGAAGACACTTTTGTTTTTGACAATGTTGAATATCAGTACATGGCAAGATTCAAGATGGATGATTCCTACAAGACAACTGAATGGTCTGATGCTATTACGCTTTCTCAGGCGGTTCCGGTTTATTCGGATGATCCAAAACCGGTTCTTTCTACGGCTGGTACAGGCAAAGAATGTTATTTTTCCTACGATGAAGAGAACGCCTCGCTTACTTTGGTTCCGGCGGAAGGAAACACAAGTGATTCTATAAGTCTCCCAACTGCCGGGGATTTTTCTAAGTTTAATCTGGGACTTGCAATTACCACAAAAGATGGAGAATTTTCTACTGTATTTAAATTGGCGCCGGCAGGTTCAAGTTATACATCTGATTCAACGCCTGTTTTGTTGCGTTCAATCTTAACATCAAGCTATTTCAACAAAGAAATTATGATAAAAGGTGTTGTCTGCCAGCTGGTTACAAAAAAATATAAGATTCCAGATGATGAAGAAAGTTCATTGCGTTATACAACTGTTCAGTGGACTGCGCCGCTTGAAGTTCTTGTAAAACAGGAAAATAAAGATATTGTTTATTTTACGGTGGATTTAAAATCTTCTGATGATGGAAATTATGATTTTTCGGATTCTGCGATAAAAAGCAGCAGAACTGCAAAAATTGAAAATTCCGCGCAGATTTTGGATTTTTCAGATTAATTTACAAGAAGTCCATTTACTGCAAGTTCCGCAGCACCATAGCAATCTGAAATATCTTTTGCGTTAAGCACGGAAATCTTAAAAATTGCTGATTCCAAAAGAGAATAAAGCATTACGTTTGCATATTTTACGCTTACTTTTTTGAATTCTCCTGCACGTATTCCGCGGATTATTACGCAGCTCAAAAGATGTTGCAGGCGGATAATTCTGCGCAAAACTCTTTCTTCTGTGTTGATTCCAGATTTTTGAAGCTGAACTAAATATGGAAGAAGAACTGCAAAAAGTTTTCGGTTTTCCTCGCATTTTTCAAGAATGAATTTCAGCATTGATTTTAGGACTTTTTCTGTTGAAATTGTTGTGTCTGTGGCAATTTTTATAAGAACTTCTTCCAAAGTTGAAAGAAACTGTTTTATGCTGAACAAAAAGATTTCGCGTTTATTTTTAAAATAAATGTACAAGGTTGTGCGTGTAATTCCGCAGCGGTCGGCGATTTTTTGGAATGTCACATCCTCGTAACCTTCGTCCATAAAAACGTCCAGAGAGCGTTCAAGAATTTCTTCACGTCTTTTATCGTGTTCAACAACTGTAGCCATTGGTTTTAAATTTTCCTTTTGTGCAGTTTTGCTTTTATTTGCTGAAATTTATTTTGCTTTTGGCAAATAATTTGTGTATCTATAAAATGTTGTGTTCAAATTTCCAGCTTTGATGTCTTTTAAGCTGGTTGCGTAATGCCCAAAATTTTCCTGGAACGATTTATGGCTTGTGATGATTCCAAATTCCCAGCCTTTGAAATTCTGCCAGAGAACTGACATTTTTTTGTAAAGTTCTGCGGCTTGTTCTTCATCGCCAAGTCGTTCGCCATAAGGTGGGTTGCAAAGAATCAAGCCAGTTTCGTATGGTGCGCTGAGTTCTGCAAAATCTGCCTGTACAAAATCTGGGCGGATGATTTTTGCATCGCTTCCAATTGATTGAAGTGCGCGTCCTGCCATAACGCAAGCATATTCTGCATTTTTTTTGGCGCGTTCAACTGCTTCCTGCGAAATATCTGAACCTGTGATTCGAACTTCTACATCTGTCCGGATTTTTTCTGCTTCTTGTCTGCGGATTTCTTCTGCTTTTTCTTTGTTGTAAAAAGGTAAAGTTTCAAGCGCAAAACGGCGTCCAAAACCAGGAGCTACATTGTACGCGTAAAGCGCGGCTTCTATTGCGATTGTTCCAGAGCCACAAAATGGATCGTGCAGAGGAGTTTTTCGGCGCCACATCATTTCCTGAAGAAGAACCGCCGCTACAGTTTCGCGGAGAGGGGCAATTCCTCCATCTACGCGGTAGCCACGTTTATGAAGCGGAAGTCCGGACAAATCAAGAAGAATCATTGCGATATTTTGATCCATGTAAACGCGGACATTTGATTCATTTCCAGTTTCTGGCATGGAAGACATTCTGAATTTTTCTGTGAGTTTCTGGTAAATAGCTTTTTGAACAATAGACTGAATAGCATGCTCTGAATTTAATTTGCTTTTGTAGCAGCGGACTTTATCTACTGTGATTTTTGAATCTTTTTTAAAGAAATCCTGCCAGGAGATGTTGTAAACGCCATCAAAAAGCTGATCAAAATCTTCTGCATAAAAAGATGCCATCTGAAGAAAAATTCTGTCCGCAGTGCGAAGGCAAAGATTGCTTTTGAACATCGCGTTGTTATCGCCTTCAAAAATGACGCGTCCAGGGGCGTTTCCCTTTAATTTATAACCAAGATGTTTAATTTCATTTCCGAGAATTTTTTCTGCGCCAACGGCACACAATGCGACCAATGTATTCATAGGGTAAATGTAACATTTTTACAATTTTTGCGAAAGTGTCATTTTGACATTTTCGCAAAAAAATGTCATTTTGCGGAGAATTCTTTTAGTGTGCGATTCCTCGGATTTCTTCTAGCGTTTGAATTCCCTTGCGCTGCATATATGCGGAGATTCCGTCGATACATTCAATCATTGTGAGCGGATTCGCAAATGTGTTTGTTCCGACTTCAACAGCAGTTGCGCCAGCCATAATAAATTCTATGACATCTGACCAAGTTGCGATTCCACCGATAGCGATGATTGGCACTTGTTTTTCTTGCGGAAGAGATTTTATTGCCTCGTAAAGTTCGTAGATTAATCGGACTGCAATCGGGCGGACTGCTGGACCACCAAAGCCTGCCTTGATTTTGTCAAAAACTGGTCGGCCGGTTTCAACGTCAATAGCGACACCTTGAAAAGAATTGCAAAGGCTGATTGCGTCTGCGCCGGAATTGATGCAGGCTAGCGCAACTTGATTTAATTCTGGTGATTGAGGTGTTAGTTTTACCCAAAGAGGCTTTTTTGTTACGGCGCGGACTGCGCTTACAACAGTATTTGCGGAAGAGCAGCTCATTCCGAAAGCGGCTCCGCCTGCGCTTACGTTTGGACATGAAATATTCAGTTCGATTACAGGAACTTGTGTTTTTTCAAGAAGTTTTGCGCCTTCCACATAAGTTTCTAGGCTTGAGCCCGAAAGATTTGCAATTGCGACTGGTTTTAATTTGAGCATTTCCGGGAGTTCGTGTTCTATAAAATGAGGAATTCCTGGATTTTGCAGACCGATTGAATTCATTAAACCGCTTGGAGTTTCCCAGACGCGGATTCCGGAATTTCCTTGGCGCGGTTCAAGGGTTAGGCCTTTTGATGCGATTCCGCCGAGTTTATTTACATCAAAAATTGGTGCATATTCTGTGCCGAACCCGAATGTTCCAGAAGAGCCGATGAGCGGATTCTGAAAACTGATTCCATTTATATTTACGGATAAATCCGGGGTTTTAGGGGCGGCGCCCTTAGGAGATGGGGTAGGAGGCAACGAAGTGCCGACGAGGGGCAGGCTTGCCCCGGTCAAATTTGGTTTTATTCTTGAAGGTTCTGGTTTTGGAAATGAAAGAATTTTTGAGTCGAAAACAGGGCCGTCTTTGCAGCAGCGGAGATTTCCTTTTGTGGTCGGGATTACGCAGCCAAGGCAAACGCCGACACCACAAGCCATTCGGGATTCCATGCTGAGCCAACATTGAACTCCTGCGGCTTCGGAAATGGTTTTGATGTAATTTAGCATTGGGGCCGGGCCGCACGCGTAAACGGCTGAATATCCGCCTTGTTTGATTTTTTCGGCGTCGATTGCGGCTGTAATCATTCCGTGGATTCCAACGGTGCCGTCGTCTGTTGTGATTATAAGATTTTCAGGGTGAATATTTTCTAGGCCGTAAGAGCCGCTTTTGAATGAAGCGATGAAATCGTAAGATTTTGGGGGAAGTGATTCTGCAAAATTTGCAACTGGAGCTACTCCGATTCCGCCGCCGGCAATCAGAACTTTTTGGGTGGATTTTTCGTTGTGTGAAGTTGCAGGGCGCGGGAAAATGTTTCCAAGCGGACCGAGAATTTGGATTTTTTCATCTGCGTCAAGAGAGCAAAGTTCTTTTGTGCCTTTTCCTTTTAAAAGGATGAGGAAAGAAATTTGTGCGCCGCACGAAGTTTTTTCTGCGTGGAATACGCTTATCGGGCGTGCTAAAAGTTGCTGGCTTTTTTCGGAACGAAGCATGAAAAACTGACCAGGAAGTGGCATTCGCGCATTTTCGCCGATTGTGTTTATTTTTAGGCAAAATACGGAACCTTCTGGTTTTGCGCCGGATACGGTTTCGCAAGAAGCTGTTGTTCCGGTTGTAAAGACGGGATATGGAATGCCGTTGCAGTCAGTGATTTGTTTCATTTTTTTCAGTTTCCTTAAAATCGATTTTTGAGAATTGTAAAAATTATACTACAAATATAATGTTTCTTGAATATAAGGCAAACTTTAAAATTTTGGTTGCAATAAAATCTTTTTAGAAGCGAAGCCCGAATCTTACCGACGGATGAAGGTCAACGGAATCTGAGAACGAAATTGTTCCAAAGTTATTGTCGCGGACTTCGTTGTAAAATGCGGTATCGTTAAAATCTTCAATATGAAAGTCAAAAACGCCAGAAATAAATGCTGAAAATCTTCGTAGTGGTTTGAATTCCAGGGAAATTCTAGCTTCTGGAACAAAATTAAACCGATGATCGCCGTTTTCGATGTCTGAAAAAGCCCAAAGAAATTTTCCGTTAATTGAAAAATCCAGAAGTGTGCGGCTGATTAAAGTTTCTTCGTGTCCGATTCCAAAATTTAAGTTAATCGATTTTCCTAAGTCGCTTAAAGATTGTCCGGTCAGAACCGAACCATGCATGCGGCGGCTTCCGACTCTTATTCCGCCTTCAAAAAGTCCGTCTGTGTCTACAGAAATTTCTGGCAGAATGCGGAATACATCTTGCTGTTTTAATTTTCCGGTTTTCACAAGAGTTTTTGTTATTTTGGAATTATTTTTGACTGCGGAAATTTTTTCTTGTCCAAGAGTTTCTTTCCCGACTGTAAATGTGTAGGCAATTCCTTTGTGCGGATAAACGTATTTTTTAGGGCAAATTTCTATCACATATCCTTCAGCATCGTAATGTTCAATTTTTAGCGGAATTGGCGTTGGAAGAATGCTATCTTTGTAAATCACAACGGAATAACTTTGGCTTGAAGGAAATCCGATTACAGTTCCTGTTGGGAATGGCACTGCAAGAATCGGGATTTTTATGCTTTTTATTTTTGGAATTCCGTCTGCAATTTTTAGAACCATATTTCCATGGCAGTCAAAAATTGCACATTCATAAGCGCCATGAATTACAAGGCGACTGCTTTTTTCGTCTGAAAAGGCTTTGTTTTCTTCAAGTGCAAGCAGCCAGCTTAAGTAATTTGAGCAGCAATGCATATCAAAAAACGCAAATTCTGAATAATCAAGAAATCCGCCAGTGCTTTTGTTGATTGATTTTCCGATTGTGGCAAAAAGTCCGCGGTCTTTTTTTGTTTCTTTTTCAGTTTGTGCATTTTTTTCAGGTTCAAGATTTTGTTCTTTTTGGGCAGAATTTTCTGTGTTTTCAGATTCTTCTGGATAAATTTTGTAAAAAATTTTTTCAGCTTGTTCTCTAAGGCTGATTGTTGCGTCGTAGTAGTCATTGACGGTTGGATATAAACTTGAAAGAAGTCTTGTTACAAGAGAAGGAATATATGTTCCGGTTTTGAACGGATAATATTCGCGGTGCATGATTTGCGAAAAATATTTGTTTACTTTTGGAATATATTCATCTGTGTAAATTTCCGGATTTGTGTTCCAATAATTTGCAAAAACTTTTGATTGTCCAAATTTTCCGTAATTCCATTCCTTTTTTTTGTTGTTGATTTTTAGTGGAACGGTTGGAACTATGTCTTCAGGATTTATGATGTTCCAGATAAAATTGTATTTTGGGTCAGAAACTTTTTCCTGCTGGGAAACATTTGGAGCGGCAAAAGTGTAGACGTAGATATTTTCTGTGTCAAAATAACCTTGATCGGCAAGCTGGGCTCCAAGAAGATTTGAAAGCGCAGCTCCTCGGCTATGCCCGGTAATTAAAAAATAAGTTGTGTCCGGGTCAATTTTTCTTTTTAAAAGATAATAAATTAATGCTTTTTGAATTAATGTCTGCGTTCGGAAAAATCCTTCGTGAATCAATGTTGGTTCGTGCGTTGAATCTGCTACATTTGCATTGGAAATCCATTCCGGCGCAGAATATGGTGTCCCTCGGATTGTAAGAAAAATCAGCGTGCGTTTGCCTTTTGCGCTGTTGATTTCTTTTGATGCGATGCTGAATGCGGCTTGATCTTTTTCTAATCCTGGAGTTTTGTAATCAAGTTGATAATGAAATTCCATGTTTTTTTCTGGGACGCCTAATTTTTTGTAGACATTTTTAAGCTGGTTCAAGTCCGGATCAGTTTTTAGGTTTACGTAGGAAACTTCTGAAAGGGCGGCGGAGATTTTTGCAAGTCCATGATTATAAACTGAAGGAGAATTTCCGCCGAACCAATGTTCATTCCATTCAAAAGGAATTTCTACTGGCGTTTCAAAGCCGGTTTCTTCAGAATTTATTGGAAGAATTACAGTTTCTGCGGCAACAATTAATTTTGTCAGACAAAAAATAGAAAATACAAAAATATTTTTTTTATTTAGAAATTTCATTTTTTTCAACATTTGGTTTGATTTTGATTTGTTAAAGGATTTTTGTTTTCCCGGCGTTATTTTTTGCCGGGAAATATTTTCCTAAAGATTCGCTTTTGCGTTCAACAAGTCATTTTTGCTGAAAAGTGCGTTCTTTGCGGCTGAATCAGCAATATCAGCAAGACTCAAAGAGCCTGACTCGCGTTTTTCTGCAAGGTCTGAATCTTTTTTCCATGCACAAAGAATTCCGCGGCTTGAATTTACTGTTCCTCCGCATCGGTCAAGCAATGTTGCGGCGATTCTTGCAGCTCCGCCTTGTGCGCCATATCCTGGAATCAAAAAAAATGTTTCTGGATATTTGTCGCGGAGTGCGCGTGCGTCTTTTTCCTGTGTTGCGCCTACAACTGCACCGATTGGCCCGTAAGTCTGCTCTGTATAATTTGCCTTGAATTCATTGTTTATGCTTGCAATTTCATTTCCGACTCTTTCCAAAAGAAGCCCGCCGGATTTTAGTTCCTGATGTTCAATATCTGTCATTCCTGGATTCGAAGTGCAAAGCAGGACAAATGCGCCTTTTCCGCCTTTTTCCGGGAATGCGTAAGTTGTAAAAGGTCTTAGGGTGTCAAAACCCATGTAAGGATTGATTGTAATAATATCTGTCTCAAAATCACCTGAAAAATGAGCGCGCGCATAGGCATCGGCGGTTGCGGCAATATCTCCGCGCTTGATGTCGCTGATTGCAATAAGTCCGGCGTTTCTGACAGCCTTTAAGGTTTCAGCGTAAACTTTCATTCCTTTTAAGCCCATTGCCTCATAATAAGCGATTTGAACTTTGCAGCAGCAGGCACTTTTGTCATTTACAATCCGGCGGATAATTTCTTTATTATAAGCAAGAACTGCTTCTTCCGGAGAGCCAACAGCTTTGATAACTGATTCTGGAAGATACGATGGATCTGTGTCCAAGCCAACACATAAAGGACCTCGTTCTGCGGCGAGTTCTTGTAAAATCTGCATATTATGTTTTTTAATCATGAAATTAGTATAATGTTTTTTTCTAGGAAATTCTATTTGTTACGGCGCGACGGACTTCTTCCGCATATTGCAGCATATTCAAAAAAAGTGCAGTTATTTGTGCATTTACAGAATTTATCGAAAATTTTGGTTTGCTTTTTTTATTGAGGTTTGAACGTGCTGTGGCGGCGGTGCGGATTTTGTTCCATTCTGAAAAGATTTCTGGAATAAAAGTGATTGTAATCGAAATCAACATTGCGGAATTCAGTTTTTTGAATGAAGGAATTATTTTACATATTTTGTTTTCTACGCCGCAAAGCGTGTCCATGATTTCAAGCTTGGAAGTTGTCTCAAAAACAATTAACGAAAACAGAGCTGTTACAAAAAATCTGAAAGTATAAAGCAAATCTGAAAGAAGCGCGCTGTAATTTTTGGAAAGAATTGAAACTGAAGAAAAAAGAATTGTAATCCAAAGCAGAAATCTTAACCGAATCAGACTTTTTAAAGGCGTTTTTGCAAGAAAAAAGAAAACTGCGGTAACCAAAAAATAAAAAAAAGTCCGGAGCCACGGAATGTACTGAATAAAATTTTCGTTTTTAAACCAAAGCGGCGAATTGCTGAATGTCCGTAGAGTTACAAATAGCATCAGAATGATTTTTATTCCGCACGGAATTTTGTGTATTATTGAATTTTCATTTCTGTAGCTAAAAATTGCCGGATTTTTCTTCATTAATTGCTCCGGCTTTCTTGTGGGCTTGTTCCCCAAAAGAGGTCAGAAACGGATTTTGGATGTGCCAAAGGATTCCTGATTCCAAATTTTTCAAGTTCAAGTTTTAAACCTTCTTCTGGAGTTCCAGAAAATTTGATTTCACCTTTGTCAAGAATTACAAACCGGTCGGCTAGCCCCAGAATTTTTTCAAGTTCATGGGTAAGAACGATGACCGTCTTTTTTTCATTTTTCAGTTTTTTTAAAATTTTGCAGACGCTTTGAACGCCCGGAAAATCAAGATTTGCGAACGGTTCATCAAAGATAAAAACTTCACGGTTCATTGCAAGAATTCCGGCAACCGCAAGCCGCCTTTTTTCTCCGCCGCTCATTTGTCTGGCTGGGGCAAAACGTCGCTCGTAAAGCCCGACAGATTTTAATGTTTCCTCGACTTTTTTTTCTATCTCTTTTTTTGGAATTTTTTGATTTTTTAAGCCAAAGGAAACGTCTTCAACAGGAGTTTCGCCTAAAATCTGTGCATCCGCATCCTGAAAAACCAGCCCGACTCCCGATTTTGGCGAAAGAATTTGTCCGCTTGTCGGTTCATCAAGCTGCGCAATCAATGACATAAGAACGCTTTTTCCAGAACCATTTCTTCCGCAGATTACAATAAATTCTCCAGCGTAAACTTCCAGGGAAACGTTGTTTAACGCAACGACATTTGAAAATTTTCGGGAAACATTTTTTATCTGAAGAATCGGTTCTGTCATTTTTTATGCCAAATAATTTTTTACAATTGGATAAAGTTTTTTAGCAAGCGGAATCATAATAATCAGCTTGATAATATTTCCTGGAATAAAAGGAATTAAAACATAGCTCAAAACTTTTGACATTTCAAGGTCTGGTTTTACGCGGTGAAATCCAGCAATTCCAAGCGCAAAGCAAACGACCGTTGCAACAATTGCCGCAAGAGCAAAGAAAATCCAGTTTAAGATATTGGTTTTTGCGGAAAATTCCGTTGAAGGCGCATCTGATGGATTTTCTGCCGGAATTTCTTTGTAAGGATTTTTTACAAGAAAATGGACAATTAGTCCGCCTGCAAGTGCTGCAATCATATAGCCAACAAGAAATCCTCCGGTCGGACCGTTTAAGATTTTGTCAAATCCGCCTTTTCCGGAAAAAACAGGAAGCCCAAAACTTCCCAAGACAAGAAAAATAAAAACTGAAAGCGTTCCGTAAAGCGGGCCAAGAATAAGTCCGCTTAGCATTGCCATCATATCTTGAATTACGATCGGAACTCCGCCGGCGAGCGGAATTTGAATAAAACATCCTGCGCAAACAAAAGCGGCAAACAGAGCAACAAGAATTGCGCGTTTGCCGATGGAATTTGATTTGTTCATAATTGTTAACCTCTTTATTTATTTTAGGGTAACAATTATGAAAGTTTTGGTCAATATTCTGTTTGCTGCGATTTATTTTTTTAGCAATGCGGCAAAAGGATTGTAAGTTTCGCCGTCAGAATCGTTGTGGGTGCTGAAATATTCGCTAGCTTCTTCATCCTGTTCGTTTGATGTGCTTGGAACAAGAGAAATTCTGTGGTTTGCGGCATCAATTTCTTTTATGACAACAGACATTTCCTGGCCAACGCTGAATTTCTTTTTAAGATTTGTGTTTCTGTCAACGCCGAGCGCAGAAATGTGAACAAGTCCGTCAATTCCGCTTTCAAGGTTGATGAATACGCCAAAATCTGTTACGCGGGAAATTTTTCCGTCAATTTTTTGTCCTTTTGAAAAATGTTCATTTACTGTTTCCCAAGGACTTTTTATCAATGCTTTTGTGCTGATTGAAACGCGTTCTTTGCTCCAGTCTGTGCTGATTACTTTTGCGGTTACTTCCTGGCCGACTTCAAGGACTTTTGAGATGTCTGTTACGCGGTCCAAAGAAATTTCTGAAATCGGGAGCAACGCCTGGAATCCATCGATGTCAACAAATGCTCCGAAAGACTGAAGGCTTTTTACAGTTCCGGTAACAATTGAGCCGACTGCAATTTTCTGGCTTAATCCCGAAAGTTGATTCTGGTGCTCTTCTTCAAGAACTTTGCGGTTTGAGACAACAAGCTTTTTTCCGCCGTCTTTGTATTCCTGGATTATGAAAGTAAGTGTTTTTCCTATAAAGTAAGCTGGTTCTTCTTTCTGGCGGAATCCCATCTGTGAGTAAGGACAGAATGCGCGGGAAGAGCCAACTGTTACTTCAAATCCGCCTTTGATTTCTTTTTCAACGTGACCTTCCACAGGAATACGATTTTTGAATGCGTTTTCCAGCATTGAATCGTCTGCGGATTGTCCTGTGATTTTAGTTGTAAACCGGTTTTCACCGTTTTTTTCACCAAGGTAGAATGCTTTGATTTTGTCGCCGACTTTTACAGAGATATTTCCGTCTGAATCTGCGAATTCTGCGCTGGAAATAACGCCTTCGCTTTTTGCGTTTAAATCAATAAATACTGTGTCGCCGCTAATCTGCACGATTGTTGTTTCAATTTCTTGTCCTGGAGTCAATTTTTCAAACATATTTTTTTCCTTCTTATTTGAGTTCTTTTTTTATCGGTTTTGCTTCAAACAAGCTTCTTGTGGCTTCGTTGATTCTTTTTGCTACAATTGGATTGTTCATTGTGTAAAGATGAACTCCATCCACGCCGTTTGTTACAAGGTCAGCAATCTGGTCGATTGCGTACGCGATTCCTGCGTCTCGGATTGCTTCCGGCTCATCTGCGTAGCGATCCATCATCCGCACAAATTTTTTTGGTAAAACTGCGTTTGTCATGCTGACCATTCGTTCAATTGATTTTTTATTAGTTGCCGGCATGATTCCTGCTTCAATCGGAACATTTATTCCTACAAGCTGGCAACGTTCAAGGAATGTGTAGAATTTTTCGTTATCAAAAAAAAGCTGGCTCAAAAGATGTTCGGCGCCGGCATCAACTTTTCGCTTTAAATTTTTAAGGTCATCAATCGGGCCTGCAGAATTCGGATGACATTCCGGGTAACAGGCTCCCATGATTTTGAATCTTTTTCCGTCTGTGCGTTTTTCGTTGAATTCACGGATAAATTTTATCAAATCGCTTGCGTAAAGAAAATCGTTTGCTGGTTCACGTCCTTCGATTCTGTCGCCACGGAGCGCAAGAATATTTTCAATTCCGGCTTCCTGAAACTGCTCCAGCACAAATTGGGCATCCTGTTTTTTCATGTTAATGCATGGCATATGAACCGCACTTTCTACTCCGCAGACATCCTTGATTCTTTTTGCAATGTTAAGCGTGTTCTCGCAGTTTTCGCTTCCGCCTGCACCGTAAGTTACACTGATAAAATCCGGCTTGATGTCGCTTAACTCTGAAAGTGTATGATAAACTGTTTCGATATTCATTGTCTTCTTTGGAGGAAAAACCTCGAAAGAAAAAGCTGTTTTTTCTGTTGAAATAATCATATTTTTAATGTAACAGATTGAAAGAAATTAAAAAAGTATTTATTGATTGTTGCAATGAATTTGGCATTTGGCATTTCTGTTGTTATAATAGAAATGAGTAAAAAGTAATTTTTTTATAGAGGAATTTATGACAAGAGAAGATGAGATTGCTGCAAAAGCTGTGCGCCTTTCAACATTAAAGTCGCTTAAAGTAAAAAAAGAACTTAGAATTAAACAGATAAAACAAGAGGCTGAGGAAAAAATCCGCGAAGTTAATATTCAGTATGCGGATGATCCGGAGCGGCTTAGGGCAAAATACGCGGCTGATGATTATGCGCGTTCTGAAAAAGCTAGAAAACGCGCTGAAAAACGGATTGCCAAAGAAAAATCTATGAACGAGCGCGAGCGAAAAATCAGGAAATATACGCTTGGGGAAGAAATTTTCAGTTCAGTTGTGCAGGGAATCGGAGCTTGTCTTTTTATTGCGGCAACGGCTTTGCTTAATGTTTTGGCGTTGAATAATGTTCCTGGAAAATCAAAAATCGTCTACATTGTTCTGTTCAATTGTTTTGGTTGCGGAATGATTTTGAATTACATTTTTTCAGTTTTAAATCATGCGCTTACAAATTCGAATGCAAAAGAGGTTTTTAGGCGTTTTACAAGAATTTTTATTCTTTTTGTGATTGAGTCAACCTATCTTGTTTATTCGTTTGCGGCTATCGAGGGCGGAACAATTTCCTGGGTTTATGGAATTATTGTCACTGGAATTGCTACGGTTTGCGCTTTGGTTGCTATGTTTCTTTACGCAATTGCCGGAAGTCGTTTTGAAACTGCAAATATTGTGTTCAATGCGGTTTTGGGTTGGGGAGGTTTGTTCATTTGCGCAAATTTGTACCACGCAATCAGAAAAGAAAGTTTTGCAATGCTGATTGCTTGCGGAATTTTCTACACAGTTGGACTCGTTTTCTGTTCAATCCGCAAAGTTAAGTTTATGCACGCAATTGGTGATTTGGTTGTTCTTGTTGCGAGCGTTTACTTGTTTTTCTCATATTTTTTAATGTATTGATTATTTTTCTGAATCGTCCGCGATTTTGTAGTTCCAGTTGTGCTTTGGGTAGCGGCCTTTCATTTCTTTGCAGATTTCCGGCCAGGTTGAATTCCAGAAATTTGCAAGGTTATCGGTTATTTGCAAAGGTCGTCGTGCCGGCGAAAGAAGTTTTAGCAGAATTGGCATTCCAAGAATTTTTGGCGTTTCAAAGCAGCCAAAAATCTGCTGGATGATTATTTCTAGAACTGGACGAATCACGAGCTTTGTTTTGTCGGTTTCGGAAGATTGCATTTTGTAAAGAATTTTTCGTTTTTTTCCGTTTGGAAGCTCAATTTGAGTTGGAACGTTTTTATCAATTTCTGCGCCATCCAAAAACCAATAAAGCGCATCAAAAACTGTTTTTTCCTGGATGGAATTTTTTCCGCCTAGAAAAGGCAAAAGCCATTCGTTTATATTTTTTTCCAGATTTGATTTTTCTGTTTTGTCTTGAAAATTTTTTTGCTGGGCATAAAATTTTGCACGCAACAAAAGATTTTTCGTTTCTTCATTTTGGGGAAGCGTGTCAAAACCTTTTTGCTGGACTTGGGAGCAAATCGCCGCCGCAAAATCGTTTGGTTCGGGTTGCAGTTTTTTTGTTGAAAGCACGATTTTGCCATAGACGGTGATTTGATTTTTAAAGATTTTTCCGTTCTTCAGGAAAATTTCAGTTTTTGTTTCTACGTGTTTTTTCAGGAAATCTTCAGATTCTGCTGAAGAAAGTTCCAAATATGAAAAAATAGTTCCTTCGCTTGCGCCAGAATCGACTTCCGGGGCGACAATCCATTCTGGAAGAATTGCCGAGCGTTCGATAATTTCTTTTTTTAGATGTGCGATGCGGGCGTTTGGAAATTGGTACAATCCTTTTGTTTGCGTTTGTTTTGCGATTCGGTCGGGGAAACCGGCTAGAAGTGCGGTGGCTTTTGAGAGCGGAAAGGATTGCGTTGCGTTGAATTTTTGTTGCGGTGGCAAGGAATTTATGCGGCGGTTAAGATTTTCTAAAAATCGTTTTTGGATTTCTGGCGAAGATTTTGCGTAATTTGAAAATTCCAATGCGATTTCAGGATGGCCGCAAAGCGCAGAAATTGCCAGCCGCGGATGAATTCCTAGTTTTAAGGCGGCTTTTCCAGTTTCGGTTATTGTTCCGGTTTTCGAAAGGCAGCCGATTTCCTTTAAAAGTTTTGAGGCTTCATTCCAGGCTGCCGGATTTGGCGCGGTAAGCCAGTTTAATTTTGATTCATCTTGAACGCCCCACAAAGCACATTCCAAGACCAGGGAAGTTATATCAGAACGCAAAATTTCTGGCTGGGCATTTTGTTGAAGAATGTCATTTTTGTTCCAGAGCCGGATGCATTTTCCTGGTGCAAGACGACCGGCGCGGCCGGCACGTTGTTCTGCTGAAAAAATACTTTCGCGTTCGGTCACAAGATGTTCCATTCCGAGCGAAATATTTATTTTATTTAGACGTGCCCATCCTGAATCAATTACGGTTTTTACGCCAGGCACAGTTATAGAAGTCTCTGCAATTGCGGAGGAAAGAATTATTCGGATTTTGTTGCTGGGTTGCGGTGAAAGAATTTTTTTCTGCTCATTGAAATTTATTGAACTGTGAAGAACAAGGATTTCTGTTTCATCCGGCGGAAAATTGTATTTTAAAAGTTCATTTTGAACTCGCCGGATTTCTGCAATTCCTGGAAGAAAAACAAGAATTGTCTCAAATTTGTTTTCATCTTTTAAGATTTTAAATTGCTCAAAAACAGCTTTTGCCGGCGAAATATTTCCTGCGTATTCAATTTTTACCGGAAATTGCCGCCCTGGAATTTTCATGATTGCCGCAGGTTTTTGCCCGGTTCCCAAATATTCGGCAAGAGTTTTTGTTTCAATTGTAGCGGACATTACAATCACAAAAAGGTCGTCTCTAAGTTCCATCGCTTCTTTTAGAAATGCCAGCGCAAGGTCGGCGTGAATTGAGCGCTCATGAAATTCGTCCAGCACAACAACGCTTACTTCTTCCAGGCTAGGATCAGACTGAAGTTTTTTTGTAAGAATCGCTTCTGTCAGAATTTCAAGGCGTGTTGAATCTGAAATTTTTGATTCAAGCTGCATTCTGTAGCCGGCAGTTTTTCCTGTTTCTTCGCCAAGAATTTCTGAAATTCTGTTTGCAATCGAAAGTGCGGCGATTCTGCGCGGTTCAAGCATTAAAATTTTTTTGGGAAAAGATTTTAAAAGCGCAATAGGAACAGCTGTGGATTTTCCGGCAGCAGTTTCTGCGGTTAGAACAAGAAAATGTGATTTGGAATTTTTTAAGGTTCCACAAATTTCTTCAAGAAACGGCGTTATTGGCAAATTTTGAATTTCTTTGGGAAACATACTTAATTTTTCTTGATATATTTTGACTCAAAATCTTTTACGGGCATTGGTCGCGCAAAATAAAATCCCTGATAATAATCAGTTCCCATGTCCTTTAAAAAGTCAACTTGCTCTTTTGTTTCAACGCCTTCGGTGATTACTGGCATATTAAGCCGTTTTGAAAGTTTTATGATTGAATGAAGAATCTGGATTGAGCGTTCCTGATTTTTTGTTGCCTGAAGAAATGCCATGTCAATTTTTAATACATCGAATGGAATATCTTTTAGCATATTAAGTGATGAATAGCCGCTTCCAAAATCATCCATTTCAATCTGAAAGCCGAATGCGCGCAATTTATTTATAAGAATAAGCTGAGCCTTTAAATTCATAAGGATTGCGGATTCAGTTATTTCAAGCTTTAGATTTTTTGGGCTTATGTCGTATTTTTTTATCAAATCAACAAAAGTTTTGTAAACATCGATATAAAGAAAATCTTTTGGAGAGATATTTACGGAAATGTACATATCGTCAATTCCGTTGTTTTTCCATTCTTTTAGTTTTTGTGCGGCGCAATTCCAGATAAATTGGTCAAGATTTGTAATCAAACCTTTGCTTTCAAAAATTGGAACAAAATCGTCCGGGCGCATGATTGAATTGTCTGGATGATTCCAGCGGACAAGTGCTTCAGCTCCATAAACATTTCCGTCATTTTTGACTTGTGGCTGCAAATACATTTGAAATTGATTGTTTGCCAATGCTGAAGGAAATTCGCCTATAAGTTGCTGTTCGTGTATTATTACGTTGCGGATGTCGGAATTGTAATACACGATTTTTGACTGCAGATTTCCTTTGATTGTCTTTAATGCCATAAAAGCCCGGTCGCACATAAGCGAAACAGGCATTGAAATATCTTCTATTTCATAAACGCCGAAATGAAAATTTACCGGATAATTTAAATTGCTCGAAACCGTTGAAATTTCTCCAGTATTTTCAAGGAATATTTCTTCATCGAAATTTGATTTTTTTGTAAAAAACGCAAAACGGTCGCTTTCCAACCGCGCAAAAATCTGTTCCGGCCGCGAATATTTTTTTATCGCGTCTGCTATTTTTACAAGAAAATTGTCGCCGGTGGAACGTCCAAACAAATCGTTTATAAGTTTAAAATTGTCAATGTCGCTGCAAATCATCAGATATTTTTCGTTTGGTTTGTTTTTTAAAATTTCCTGGACTTTTTTATAAAATCCGTCACGGTTAAAAAGATTTGTAAGTTTGTCGTGAAGGGCGAAATATTTTTCCTGCTCAAGTTTTTGAACTTCCAGTGTTTTATCGTGGATAATAAAAAACGCGCCCAGGAAATTATTGTTTTCGTCTTTTAACGTCCGCAGCGAAATATGAAATGTAAAATTCTTTCCATTTTTCTGAAGTTCTTTATCTAGGCAGCTTTTTGAAATATTTTTCAGGCTTTCAAAATTTGAACCAAGCGAAAATTCTTTCTGCATATTTTCAAGGCTGAATTCTGCGGAAGAAAATTCGTTTTCCAGAAGACGCATTGCGGAATTTTTATAGACAAGTTCGCCGTCAATGTCAAAAAGAATTACAGAATCGCTCATGTTTGAGACAACTGTCAGAAGCTGAGTTTGAAGAAGTCGTGACGGCGTAAAATAAATTGCGAAAGCGCAAAGCAGAAGAACTGAAATTGCGGTGAAAATTATTGAAAAATCAATTGGGCTTCCAAGGAAAACATAGAAATAATCGCCAAGAATATTGACAGAAACAGAAACCAAAATATTTGTGTATATGAATCTGTACATTTTTGGCGTTGTGACAATTCTGGTGATTATAACTGCGAGCAACAGGCCGAGCACAAGATAACAAAACACAAGATGAGCCTGATAAGGCCATTTCATTGATATTTTAAAAATCTCCTGGGCGTTGTCATTCCAAAACGCTGGAACTGGAACTTTTTTTAATTCAAAAGAATGATGAAGGAAAATGTTCAAGAAAGAATTTGCGCAGTCTAATAATCCGAATCCGATTATAAATTTATCCAGCCATTGAAAACGGTTTTCAAATTTTGTATATTTTTTTGAAAAAATAAAAATTGAAAAAATAAGAATATCTATAAAAATAAAGAAAATTGTGTAGCAGATGTAAGCGACTTTTTCACTTTTTGTGTTGATGATAAAAATGTGGGCAATCGTTATAATCAGTGCGCTTATAATTGATAATCTTAATGGACAAACATATTTCTTAGTGCTGATTTTTCTTGTGAAAAATAAAGCTAAAGCAAGTGAAAATATTGAAAATACAAAGAAATATGTAAACAGTGTTATCAATAAAAAAAACTCCAGCAAAATAAGTGTATGGTTGAAAGGAACCGAATGTCAAGTTATAAAACAGTCTTTTTCCTATAAAATGAAAGGGCTTTCATTTTTCTTGCCTATGAATAAAAATTTGAAGTTATTGGATAAAAATGTTAAGATTTTTTGTTAATTTGGATGTCAAGTTTTATTGCTGGTCTAAAAATTTGATATTCAGGCTGTTAATTTAAAATTAAAAAGAATGGATGTAAAAAAATGAATAAAATTTCGTCATCAGTTGTTGTCAATAAGAATAAGCAAATTGCAATTACAGCGGCTTTGTGCGCGCTTACAATTTTGATGGGGATTCCTGGGCTTCATCTTGGATATATTCAGATTAGTCCTACAATTTCTTTGACAATTATGCACATTCCTGTTGTTTTAGCTGCGATTTTGGCTGGACTTCCGGGTGGAATTGCTACTGGTTTGATTTTTGGGCTTACAAGTCTTGTGAATGCGGCGGCAAATCCTTCGGGCGTTTTGGATCCGTTTTTTGTAAATCCGTTGTGCTCAGTTCTGCCAAGAGTTCTTTTTGGTGTTGTTTCCTGGGGAATTTTTAAGCTTCTTGAATTGATTCCTTTTTGCCCGAAAAGCGTAAATTCTTTGGTTACAGCGATTTTTTCAAGTTTATTTCATTCTTTTGTTGTAATCGGTTCGCTTTATATTTTTTTGAACGGAAAAATTTCTGAGGCAATGAATGGGCTTGGTTATTTTGCGCTTATGGTGATGATTCTTCCGGGGTCATTTTTGGAGGCGATTGCAGCCGGTTTTGTTTGTGCGGTTGTTGTTGCGTCAATCACAATTGTTTCAAATGGAAAATCAAAACTTTCCTCTGAAAGCGATGATGAATAAAATTGATTTGAGGTTTTAATGAAAGTTTTTATTGTTGGAGCAGGATTTACTGGCGTTCAGCTTGCAAAAATCCTTTCCAATGAACGAAATGATGTAACTCTCATCGATAATAACGAAGAAATCACAAGGCATCTTGCGGATCAGATTGACTGCACTGTTCTTACTGAAGACGGAAATAATCTTGAAAATCTAGAAGCGGCGGGAATCACAAAGGCAGATGTTCTTGTTTGCCTTACAGAAAGCGACGAAGTGAATATGATAACTTGCTCGCTCGTGGATGCCGTTTATCCTGATATTTTAAAAATCGCCCGCGTAAGAAATTATGCTTATTATGTGAACACAGCTTCTGCTAAAAAAAGTCATGCTAATACTTTTAGTGGAAAACATCGACCTCTCTACGGAATTGATTTTATGATTCATCCAGATGTAGAAGCCGCGGAAGCAATTGTTGAGGCTGTTGAAAATGGCGCGGTCAGCAATGTCGTGACTTTTGACAACTCGGAAATGCAAATCAGCCGGATTATTGTTGGGGAGGAAAGCGTTCTTGCCGGACACAAGCTCATGGAGCTGCGGGCTCTTACAGAATTGAACATGCTTGTCGCTTACGTTGAAATAAATGGCGAAACTCAACTTGCAGGCGGTTCAACAGTCATGGAAGCTGGCTGCACGCTTGGAATTCTTTCCAAGAAAGAAGATGTTAGCAAAATTATTGAGCTTTGCGGCTCAAAGCAACAGGAATTTAAGAAAATCGCTATTGTTGGCGCTGGAAGAATCGGAACTTTGATTGCGGAAAAAATTATTCAGCCGCAAAAAATTTCTCTTTTTAAAAGAATTGCCGAACGCAACTTTGCTCCAGCGCAGGACATTGTTATAATTGATACGGATTATGAACTTGCAAAAGCTGCTTCTGAAAAATTCGGAAAAACTGCGCGTGTCTTGAACGGTGATGCTTCTGATGAAAGTTTTTTGCGCGAAGAAGGAATTCCAGATTTCGATTTGGTGATTTGCGCGACCCACAACCACGAGATGAATATGGTTGTTGCGGCTTATCTTGAATCTTTGGGGGTAAAACAGTCGGTTTCTCTTGTAAAAGATTCAGCTTTTTCTGCGATTGCGACGAAACTCGGCGTTGATGTTTCAATTGCATTGCGCGATGTTGTTGTTGATTCAATTATGAGCCATATGCGCGGAAAATCCGTAAAAGAAATTCATACGATTGCAAACAGTAATTTTGAGATTATTGAATGTGAACTGAGCACCGCTTCAAAAGTGACAGGAAAATCGATGAAAGAAATTGCCGAACCTGGAAAATATTTTGTTTTGCTGGACCGTCATTCTGGAAAAGATGAATATGAAATCGTTGTTGGCGATACAGTTTTTGCAACCGGCGACCATTTGGTTCTGATTGTAAAATCGGAAGAAGCCTCTGAAGTTCTGGAAGAATTTGGAAACGTTATCGAATAACCGGGTAAATAAATTATGTTTATAGTAGATTTGATAAGAATTCTTTCGGTTTTGCTTGCGATAGTTGGAACAACATTTTTGATTCCGGTTGGAGTTGCGCTTTATTGTGGTGAAACAAATGTTCTTTTGCCGTTTTTGGCTCCAATGCTGATAAGTTGGATTTTGTGCCTGGTTATAACTCTTCTTTTTAAAAAACGAAAAATAACGCTCAATATAAGAAAAACTTACGTTGTTGTGGCTTGTTGCTGGATTTTTACAAGTCTGTTTGGAATGATTCCGATGTTTGCGTCCAGGGCAATTCCAGATTTTACAAATGCTTTTTTTGAAAGTGTAAGCGGATTTTCCACAACTGGCGGAACGATTCTTGGGAATATTGATGAACTTCCCCGAAGTATAAATATGTGGAGATGTCTTACGCATTGGCTTGGCGGAATGGGGATTGTGGCGCTTACAGTCGCACTTCTTCCTTTGCTTGGTGTTGGCGGATTTCAGCTTATAAAAGCAGAGACAACTGGACCGGAAAAAGGTAAAGTTACGGCGAAAATCACAACGACGGCAAAAATTCTCTGGATTTCTTATTTGATTCTTACGGTTTTGCAGGCGATTTTCTTGAAAATTTTTGGAATGAATTTTATAGATGCGTTTGCTCATGCGTTTGCTACGCTCGGAACTGGTGGATTTTCCACAAGAACTGCAAGTATCGGCGCGTATAATTCCACCGCAATCGATGTTATCTGCACAATTTTTATGCTTCTTGCCGGAATTAACTTTAGCCTGTTTTATTTTGCTGTGCGTGGAAAATGGCGCGAAATTTATGAAAATTCAGAATTAAAAGCGTATCTTGGGATTTTTGTATTTTTCACCATTTCTATTGCGTTGTGTATTACGAAAATTTACGGTTCATTTTGGGTTGCGTTAAAACATTCGGCTTTTCAAACTGCGTCAGTAATTACAACGACAGGTTTTTCTACTGTGGATTTTATGGATTGGCCAAGCACGGCTCAATTTTTTATTTTTGTTTTGTTCTTTGTTGGCGGCTGTTCAGGTTCTACTGGCGGAGGTTTTAAAGTGATTCGCTGGGTGATTTTGTTCAAGCAGGTTAATAACGAAATCCGAAAAATTATTCATCCGCATGGAGTTTTTTCTTTAAGGCTGAATAATAATCCGGCTCGAAAGGAACTTGTTTTTTCTGTTGCGTCATTTTTGCTTTTGTATTTATTTCTGATTCTTGTTACAACTTTTGTCGGTTGTCTTGGAAAACTTGATATTTTTACGGCTTTTACAGGAGCAGTTTCTATGGTTGGCAATATCGGACCCGGATTTGGTGCGCTTTCGCCTAGTGGAAATTATGGTTTTTTGCCGGCTTTTGTAAAATGGTGGTATTGTTTTGCAATGCTGGCAGGACGCCTTGAGCTTTATACAATGATGATTTTCTTTGTGCCAACTTATTGGAAGAAATAAAAAAATGGGATTGCCTCAAAAAAGAGACTCACCCATTTTTTTTGATAGATTCAAATTGCTGTCAATCTTGCTGATTTTATTTTTCAACTAGTTTTTGTAAGCATCGTCATGAACGCCGCTGATTGCCCGGCCACTCGGTTCATCCATATTTTTCCAGGCTGCATCCCATTCAAGAGCTTTTTCGGTTGAGCAGGCAACTCCAGCTTCATGTGGAACGACTTTTGCCGCGCTGTCGCTAGGGAAAAGCTTGCTGTAAATCTCGCGGTAGTAATATTCTTCCTTTGTTTTTGGCGGATTTACAGGGAACCGGTTTTCGCGGCGCGCAAATTCTGCATCGCTGACTTTTTCTTCTGTGATTTTTTTAAGAGTATCAATCCAGTTGTAGCCTACGCCATCAGAAAATTGCTCTTTCTGTCTCCAGCAAATATTTTCAGGAAGCATATCTTCAAACGCTTTTCGCAGAATCCATTTTTCAATTCGCTGCTTTCCGTCTGGAAGTTTTATATTCATCTTGTCTGTCGGGTTCAAGCGCATTGCGATGTCGATAAAATCCTTATCAAGGAATGGAACTCGCCCTTCAACGCCCCACGCCATCAAAGATTTGTTTGCGCGCAAGCAGTCGTACAAGTGAAGTTTGCTCATTTTGCGCACAAGTTCCTCGTGAAATTCTTTTGCGTCTGGAGCTTTATGAAAGTACAAATATCCGCCAAAAAGCTCATCGCTGCCTTCCCCGGAAAGAACCATTTTTATTCCCATTGATTTAATTACTCGTGCAAGCAAATACATCGGCGTAGAAGCGCGGACTGTTGTAATATCGTAAGTTTCAATGTGATAAATTACATCCGGCAATGCGTCCAATGCTTCCTGAATTGTAAAATGAACTTCATGGTGAACAGTTCCAATGTAATCAGCGGCTTTTTGTGCGGCAATTAAATCCGGCGAACCTTCCAGTCCGATTGCAAAAGAATGAAGTTTTGGCCACCAAGCTTCTTCTGTTGAATCCGATTCCACGCGCATTTTTGAAAATTTTTGTGTAATTGCAGCAATAATCGAAGAATCCAGTCCGCCAGAAAGCAGAACGCCGTACGGAACATCGCTCATAAGCTGGGCTTTTACAGCATTTTCAAGGCCGACTTTTACTTTTTCAATCACGCTAGGATTTATGATTTCACCTTTTTCATCAGTTGCTTTTGGGTTGTTTTTTACATTTTCATAAGATTCCCAGTCGCGGAAGTACCATCTGGTCGGTTTTTCGTCTTTTGAATAAAAATAATGGCCGTTCGGAAATTCCTCGATTGTCATGCAGTGCCCTTCAAGCGCCTTTAATTCTGATGCAACATAATATCGTCCTTGCTTGTCCCAGCCTTGGTAAAGCGGAATAACACCAATTTCATCGCGTGCGATTAAATAAACATCTTTTTCAGAATCATAAAGCGCAAACGCAAAAATTCCTGAAAGTTTCTCAATCATTGCGGTAAAATCTTTGCCTTCCGCGCAGTATTTTTTATAAAGCGGAATTATAACTTCGCAGTCACTTTGGGTTTTAAAGTTGTATTTTCCTTCAAATTCCTTGCGGATTTGCTTTTGGTTGTAAATTTCACCGTTCACGGCAAGAATAATTTTTCCATCATCGCTAACTAACGGTTGCTTTCCCGAAAGCGGATCAACAATTGCCAGACGCTCGTGGCTTAAAATCGCGTTTTTTCCAGTATAAACGCCCGTCCAGTCCGGCCCGCGGTGTCGAATCTTTTTGCTCATCTCAAGAACTTCTGCGCGAAGCTGTTCTCTAAGACCTTCATCAATCGGCTGACTGCCACTGCTTAAATCAAATGCTCCAACAAATCCACACATATCGTAACCCCTGAATTTATCTGAAGGGCAAAGCCTTGCCCTACGGTCGCATTTCGTTGCGCCCTACCCATTCTCCTAAGGGCTAAGCCCTTAAAATCCTGAATAAAAAAAGACGCCTGTTTAAAACAACTTTTGAAAAAACAAAAATTGCTTTAAACAGACGTCTTTGTCGTTTCTATATTTATAGAAGAAAATAAAAATATAGTCAAGTTTTTTTAGAATTCCACAAATAAAATTATTTTCTGATATAATATTCCCATGAAATCTTCATTTTTTTGCATGCTTAAACGATTGTCGTTGGTTCTTGTCGGAGCTGCGCTCATGGCGGTTAATATAAAAACTTTTGTGCATTCTGGTAATCTGTTTCCAGGCGGATTTACAGGACTCGCACTTTTGATTCAGGAAGCAATTTTAAAATTTGGCGGATATAACGTGCCTTTTTCAGTTTTGGTTTATGGGCTGAATGTTTTTCCGGTTTTGATTGGATTTTTGTGGATTGGCAAAAAATTCACGTTTTATTCAGTTGTGATGATTGTTGTTTCCGGTTTGCTTACTGATTTTGTGCCGGGCTTGTATCTTACTCAGGATGTTTTGCTTTGTTCAATTTTCGGCGGAATTTTAAATGCGGTTTCTATAAGTTTGTGTCTTTTTGCAGGAAGTTCTTCTGGCGGAACAGATTTTATTGCGATTTTTATTGCAGAAAAAACAGGAAAATCAGCTTGGAATTACATTCTTGCGTTTAATGTTGCAGTTCTTCTTACGGCAGGAATTCTTTTTGGCTGGAATGCCGCGCTTTATTCAATAATTTTTCAGTTTGTTTCAACTCAGGCATTGAATGTGCTTTACAAAAAATACGAAAAAACAACATTACTGATTATTACCGACAAGGATGAGGAAATTTATAAAATCATCCACGAAAAAACAAATCACGATGCAACCGTTTTTGTGGGAAAAGGCTGCTTTAAAAATGTTGAACACAAACTTTTGTACACAGTTGTTTCTTCTCAGGAAAGCGGGGCACTTGAAAAACAGCTTCGTAAGGCGGACCCGAACGCATTCATAAACGTCCTTCAGTCAAAAGATATTGTGGGAAGATTCTTCAAACGCGCAAACGACTAGGATTTTGAATATTTTTGACTCATTTCGGAAATCATTTTTATCAATTTATTGTCTAACGTGATGAAAAATGATGTTCTGCGGAATTTTTTGAAAGCAGGTAAACGCAATATTGATTCATGCTTATGCCTTCTTTTTTTGAATCCTCTGACAAAGTTTTGTGCAGGCTTTTAGGGATTCTAAGTTTGAATTGACCAGAATATGATTCTAATTCTTCCGGTTCATTTATTTTTATATTTTGTTCTATTGCGGCTTTGAACCATTCTCGTTTTGCGTCTTCAATGTTTGCAATTGCCGACACAATTGTTTCGCCGCAGGAAAGGCAACCAGGAAGTTCAGGATAACTGGCAACAAATCCGTTTTCGTCTGTATCTGGAAAAATTTCAAGTTTGTAAGGCATTTTCATATATTCTTCTAAAGTTTTCATTTTTTATCCTCCATATTTTGATTTTCAGATTCAACTACGGCTTTTACCATTTTTATATAGGCAATTTTTATAGGTTCATGTTTTGGAATTGTAATAGGATTGCAACCTTCTTTTCGAAAAGTGTAATGACTGCTTCCTCTGCTTGGAGCTGTCATTATATATCCATATTTTTCAAGGATTTTTTGCAGTTCTGCAAAACGCATTCCCTGATTAAGAGATTTTACTTTTAAAAGAAGTTTTTCCCATTGAGCCATATAATTATTTTAAGTGGTGTCATATATGATGTCAAGAGAAATGATATTTTGTTATGCGCAAATGACTAGGATTTTGAATATTTCTGGCTCATTTCGGAAATCATTTTTAGGATAGGTTCACGGGTTTCTTCTGGAAGTTTTTCTAGGGAAGAAATTGCTTTTGCAAATCTGCTGGAAGTGTGGCGCATTCTGTAAAAATCTGTTTCAAATCCTGTTACTAAAAATTCTACGGTTGTGTTCAAGGCTTCTGCAATCTTTACGGCTTTGTCTGCTGTTGGAATTGAGCCATTTGTTTTCAAATAGCTGCTGATTGTGTTTTCATTGATTCCAGTTTTGTCAGCAAGTTCCTTTGTTGTCATCTCAGTTATTTTTATAGCTTCTCTTAGATTTTCAGCAAAAGTCATATCTACATTTTAGAAAAAAATTACCCACAAACTTGCTAAATAAGTAAAATTTTACTAAAACTGATTTAAATGGTAGTATTTTACCAGATACTGTAAAGTGTAAAAACCAAATTTTAACAGGATTCTGATGAGTACGAACATTTCCAAACAAAAACGTGATGAATTGATTTCAAAAGTTAATAAAATCCGTGAATATCTGCTTTCTGCAAAACAGGATGAAAATACAGAAAATCTTCTTTCATATCTTGGTGAAATCACAAAAGAAATAAATGGAAAAAAGTATGGTATTGTTTTTGAGGAACATCGGGAAAAAATTGACGAAATTCTTGAAGAAAACGTTCCGTATTTAGAAAACCAAGATGATTTGTTTGTGGAAAATGGCGGTGAAACAAATTTTCTGATTGAAGGCGATAATCTTGCGGCATTACAGCTTTTGGAAAAAACGCACAAAGGCAAAATCGATGTGATTTATATTGATCCGCCGTATAATACTCAGAATGAAGATTTTATTTATGATGATATTTTCGTAGATTCAACTGATATGTTCAGACATTCAAAATGGCTTAGTTTTATGCAAAAAAGGTTAAAACTTGCGTATAAATTATTGTCGGATTTAGGAATGATTTGGATTTCAATAGATGAAAATGAGTTGTTTGATTTAAAGTTATTGTGTGATGAAATTTTTTCTTCTTCAAATTTTAGAAGTTTGATTACGATTATTGCAAATCCTGGCGGACGTGATTATGGTGGAATTGCGAAAACAACGGAATATGTTTTGATTTTTTCAAAAACTGAAAAATCTACAATTGAAAAAATAAGCTCAGAAGATCATTTTTTCAATTTAAAAGATGAATTTGGTTCTTTTGAACTAAGAGAGTTAAGGAATCGTAATACAAAATTTAATGATAAAAATCGACCAAACTTGTGTTATCCATTTTATGTAAATCCAAATGACATTGATGAACATGGTTTAAATTCAGTTTCTTTGGAAAAAACAGATTTGTATTCTGTTGAGGTTTATCCTTTGAAATCTCAAGGGATTCAGACTGTTTGGAGATGGGGAAAAGAAGAGAAGTCAAGAGAAAATCTTAATAAAAATTTAAAAGCTAAAAAGAAAAAAGACGGAACCTATATGATAGTTGAAAAATATAGGGATGAAAATGTCATGCTTAAAAATATTTGGAATGACAAAAAATTTAGGACAGAAAATGGTTCTCTTCAGTTAAAGGCAATTTTTGGTGATAAAATTTTTAGTTATCCAAAACCACTAGATATAGTTGAAACTTTATTAAGAACGCAACCGTCTTCTTCCACCATTCTTGACTTTTTTGCAGGTAGTGGTACGACTGGTCATGCGGTTTTAAAGTTGAATGCGGAAGATGGTGGACACAGAAAATTTATTCTTTGCACAAATAACGAAAATAATATCTGCCGGGAAATTACTTACGAGCGTTTAAAAACTGTAATTACAGGAAATCGTAATGACGGTTCAAAATATTCAGATGGTCTTGCAGGAGCGCTTAAATATCTAAAAATAAATTATCTTCCAATAAAAGAAAAAATGTACTACGAGTATGCGGACGAACTTTTGGAGCATATAAAAGCACTTGTTGAACTGGAAAATGCTGTGAATCTTGATTCTGAAAAAGCTGTTGCAATTGTGCTTGATGATGAAGAACTTGATGAATTTGTTGATTCACTTGATGAAAATTCTACTTGTAAAAAATTGTATATGGGACACGATGTTTTGGCTTCTGCAGTGCAGGAACGAAAAATAAAGTCAAAAGGAATTAGTATAAATATTGTGCCTGAATATTATTATCCAGATTTGGATTTTTAGAATGCAGTAGGGATAGTAGTACCGCCGAAGGCGTTCGGAGCAGTTTACTGCGACGAATGAAGCGGTAGCGTAAGTGCGCATAGCCCGACGGCGACTTGTTCGCCGGACTGCCCAAAAAGAGGAAAAAGTATGAATATTGAATTGTTGCCTTTTCAAAATGAGGCTGTTCGAAAATTACTGGAAGCGGTTGAAAAGGGAAATCAAAATATTATTTTAAAAAGTTGTACTGGAAGCGGAAAAACGATTATTCTTACGCATTTTATGGCGGAATATTTGAAATTTTATTCAAAAACTGTTTTTGTATGGTTTACGCCTGGAAAAGGAAATCTTGAGGAGCAAAGTAAGCGGAAAATGGATTTGTATATTCATAATTCGCACACAAAACTTCTTGCGGATGTTATGACGAGCGGTTTTGCAGAAGGCGACTGTTGTTTTATAAACAGGGAACTCTTGAATAAAAGCAAAAATAATGCGCGAAAAGAAAGTGAAAACACAAATTTTGATGAATTTGTTCAAAACGCATTGGATGCTGGATTGAATTTTAAGTTAATTATTGATGAAAGTCATTCAAATGATACGCTGAAAACCAAAGAGATTGTTGAGCTTTTTAAAGCGTCTGCAATTATTAGGGCGAGCGCAACGCCGAAAGGTTTTGATAAATCTGCGGAAATTATTGAAATTCCGGAAAGTTCGGTCATTGAGCAGGGGCTTATAAAAAAACTTCTTGTGATTAATGAAGGTTTTGGAAAATTTGATGGAAAAATAGTTTCAGAAAATCAAGTTTCGTTTTTGCTTGAAAAAGCGTTGGAAAAACAGCGTGAATTGCGTTTGAAATTTTTGGAACGAGGCGTGCAGGTAAATCCGCTTATTCTTGTTCAAATGCCGAATAGTTCAGATTTATTGTTTGATTCTGTTTTGGAATGGTTTGAAAATAAAAAAATTACGGTTGAAAATGGAAATCTTGCAATCTGGATGAGTGAAAAAAACAAGAAATCTGGCGGGAGAGGAATTTCGATGCATGAAAATCTCGAAGGAATTGAACAAAATTCCGCTGCGTCAGTTGCGATGGTTTTTAAGATGGCGGTTGCGACTGGTTGGGATTGTCCGCGTGCGCAAATTCTTGTAAAACTTCGCGATAATATGGGCGAATCTTTTGAAATTCAGACTTTTGGGCGTATTCGTCGTATGCCAGAAGCAAAACATTATAATGATGATGTGTTGGATAGTTGCTATTTGTTTACATTTGATGAAAAATTTGTTGAAGGTGCAAAAACTCAGCTTGGAAAAGGTGCATTAGATGCCTCGTTGATTCATTTAAAAGAGGAATTTAAAGATATTGAACTGGTCTCGGAGCAACGTCCAGATATTGAAGATGAAAATGATCCTAAAAAAGCAATAAAATCAATTGTTGAGCATTTTAGGCAAAAATATGAATTGGGTGAAAATTTTGAAAAAAATAAAAATCTTCTGGAAATAAACGGTTATGTTTTTGAAGATTTTATAACAAATTCAACAAAATATGGAAAAATTCATTTGTCTGCACAAACTGATAAACTACAGCAGGTAGATTTTAAGGTTCCTCTGAATACACATATTCATGGGCGGGAATATCATCATCAGATTGGAAGACTTAGCAGCGATATTAGTTTGACATACGAAAAAGTAAATGCGATTGTTCGGCGTTTGTTTTGTAAAGAAAAATTTGGCTTTAGAGGCAAAAAACTTTTGAATTTAGGAATTCGTTCGTTGTATGCGTTTGTAATCAACAATATTGAAAAATTGCGTGAAGATTTTAAATTGGCTATGACCGAACAGATTTGTCAGGAGAGTTTGGGCTTGAATTCCGGGGCTGTTGTAAAGAGAACATTCAAATTTCCGAGAGAATATTTTTTCACATACGATTCTTCTGAAATGTCGCAAAGGATTTACTCAAAGAATGTTTATTCAAATTATCTGGAGTCTGCTGAATATCGTTCTTCCGGCGAAAAAGCATTTGAAAGATTCTGCGAACAATCTGATTTTGTAAGATGGTTCTACAAAAATGGTGACAAAGGAGAGAATTATTATTCGGTAATATATGAAGATAATAATGGAAAACAAAGAGCTTTTTATCCAGATTATGTTCTTGGAACAGAAAAAGGAATTTGGGTTATAGAAACAAAAGGCGGCGAAGATAAAGACGGAAATAGCATGGATATTGATTTGTTTTCAGCAAAGAAATTTGAAGCTTTAAAGCAATATGTAAAAATTTCGCAAGAAGATGGAAGAAATCTTTTTGGCGGATTTGTAAGAAAAGATAACGCTGGAATTCTTTGTATTTGTACAGATGAATATTCAGATAAAATTGCAAGACCAAATTGGCAAGTTCTGGAAGAGGTTTTGAGTTAAGGGAAACTTTCCCTCAGATGAAAATTTGACGAAATTACTTTTATATGGTAATTTAAAAGAAAGGAAATGCCCGATTCTCTGTCGGTCGTCTCCACATATAGCGATAAAGCCGTCCAGTGTGGTGAAACGAAAGGGCGGCTTTACTTTTTACTCGTCTTTATTTTTAAGATAAGAAAGCACTGCTATAACTGTGCAGATTACAGTTGCTACACAAGCAACAACTGCAACGATTCTGTCTGTAATTTTCATAATTTATCTAAGTTTTTCCAAAAACATTCCAATATTTTACAAAAATTCCCTCAAAGTTGTTAAATAAGTAAAATTTTACTAAAATGTATTTAAATAGTATTATTTTACCAGAAAACGCATTTTAAAATATATCGGTGCGCTTTGTTTATTTAATCTATGGGAGATTTTTATGAAAAAGAGTTTAAAAGTTTTTGCGGTTGTCTGTTCAATTGCATTCTTTTTGGGGCTTTCTGCCTGCTCAAATGGTTCTGATTCAGATTCTGGAGAAAATTCTGGCAGCACTTCTGGCGGAAGTTCTGGTGGCACAACAACAGGCGGTACAACAACCGGTGGAGGAACTTCTGGTTCACATACAACTTCGCAGGTTGTAAAAAGCGGTTTGAAGTTTGATTTTTCTAATGCAAAGGCAATTGCGGCGGTAGACAAGGAAAATTCTGGCAGGGCGGCATACAGCATTAATTCGCGAGCTGCAACAGCAAATTCTTCGGTTGACGATTCGCCGCTTTTAAAGATTCTTGAGGACGGAAAATTTGAGTCTGCGCTTACTTTGGCGGACAATGCGAATTTTGCTGATGTAATAGCGATTTATAAATCTCCCCTGGAAGATTTAAATGATGTTTTTATGGTTCTGAATGGTCAAAGTAATTTTTATGATGAAAAAGTCACAGTTGATGAAAACGGAAATCAGACTGGTTATTCGGAACGAGTTTTTAAGACTTTAGGTCAACTTATTTGTATTCACGAAGACAACACGATTGCGGATATTTTGAAAATTAATGATTCAGATTCAGAAAATTCTTGGGATTCTTATCAAAATTACTTGAGTTTGGAAACTGACAAAGGCGTTATGTTCGATGCAGCCGGAAACCTTTATTACATGGCAAGAAAATGGAATTCTTCTGGCGATATGAGCGTAGTTTACAAGTTTGACCCAAAAACAAACGAAATTACAGAACTTACAGCTTCTGTTTCTGGAACAAATTACAGTTCATTCAAGATTACAAAAGATGGAAAAATTATTTTTGTACAAGGCTCAAGGTATAGTTCCGGTTCTTCTGCAGCATTTTTAAGAGCGATTCCTGTAGATGACCCGAACAGTTTTTCTAACATTTATTATTCTTCTGAGGGGACAGAATTGTACAGTTGGGTTTACGATGAAGTAAACGAGGCTATGTATTATGTAATCAGGAACAAAGGATTGTACAAAGCGGAAAGAAGTGGGGATTCTTTTGAGATTGGGGAATTAATGGGAAAGGCTACATTTTCAAGGATAAATGCGTCTGATTATTTTTCTTCAAGTGGTTATACTCATGTTACGAATTGGAAAACAGGAGACTCTTATAGGAAAAATGATGAAGAAATAATATTAAAATTTATTGATAATGGCATCTTAATTCCTGAAAATGTTGTTAAATATATAATAGAATATTGGGCTTCTAATAATTCTTTGAATTATACACGTCTTTCTGTTGATGATGTTGATATTAGATTTGATGTATTTAAAAATATTGAAGGCTATGAAGATATTTATACTGCAACAAAAGGTTTGAAAAATGCAGAGGCAATAAAAGCTCTTGATACATTTAAGCTTCGGAGTCTGCTTTATGACGTTTTTGATTCTAGCCATGGATATTATGGTTATACTAAGAATTATGTAAGTAAATATGGTGATAAATATAACTTTTTGTCGGATGTTCTTTATGTAAAAGATTCTGACACATTGCTTTGTAATAGTGATGAGCCTATAAATAGTGCCACGGAAGTAAAAGGTTCAGAGTATTTTAGAAAAAATGGAGATTATTATTTAGATAATGGACATATTCCTGTATTAACAACACAAGAAAGAAGTGGCTTTTTGTCTGTAGAAAATAATTTCAAAAAATCGGACGGTTCTATAGATTATTCTGCAATTTTAAAAGATGCTTTTTTAAAATGTTACACACATGGCGAAAAAGAATTCAGACTTGACACTTTTAAAGATGATGAAACTTATGGAGCTTTATATTCTGATTTGACAGATGAAGCTGCTTTAGAATGGATTGCGGAAAATGAAGACCGACTGTTTTGTTTTGGAGATGCTTTTTCGGATAACTGGAATGGAAATAAATATGTTCCTGCCAAGAATTTTACAGATTTGTTCTTTGTCAAAGGTACAGACGAACCAGCTTATAAGCAAACAAAGCAATCTGTTTCATATTCTTCATTAAATGACTACACAGTAAATTCTGACGGTTCTTTGTGGGCGCGTTATACAAATACAAGCTCTTCTTGGGGTTCTGACGATAAATATTTCTATTTTGTTCAAATCACAGATTCGGATGGTTGTTTAATCAATGACTTTAACGAAGTAAATCTTCCATCTGGAAAAGTGTCTCAGACTATTGAAGATAATGGTGCTTTGTATATGAAGTATTCTTTGTTAAATTCAAGTGGCGATGAAACTGGCTACCATCAGATTTACAAGGTAAACTTTGCAGATGGCGCTTATGTGAATATGTTTAAAAATGTTCCAAACAGTGAAAGGTTGGAGGTTATTTCTTATTCTGTTGGTGCAGACCGTCTTTATTACAGTGCCGTTCGTGGAACTTCTGTGGAAAACGGTGTTGTAAGCACTGTTACCAATGAATATAATCCTTTGGAAGTTACCAAAAAGCTTAGTGCAATTTACACGTTCTAACAAAAATGCAAAAAAAAGCATCTGTATGGATTTTTCCTGCAGATGCTTTTTTTATCAGAACAATTTTTTATTTTATCTTGAAAGTTTTCTGTAAACGGTTCGTTTTGGAACGCTTGCGTCTTCGCCGAACTGTTCCTTTTTCCATTCTGCGTATTCTGACCAGTTGCCTTCAAAGAATCGTACTTCGGAGTTGTTTTCAAATGCCAAAATGTGGGTGCAGATTCGATCCAGGAACCATCGGTCGTGACTTACAACCAAAGCGCAACCGGCAAAGTCTTCCAAGGCTTCTTCCAGTGCGCGGACTGTCTGAACATCCAAATCATTTGTCGGTTCGTCAAAAAGCAATACATTTCCAGCTTCTTTTAACATCATTCCAAGGTTCAGGCGGTTTTTTTCACCGCCGGAAAGCACGCTGACTTTTTTGTTTTGGTCTGGTCCTGCGAAATTGAACCAGCCGCAGTATGCGTGAGCATTTACTTCCCGAACGCCACCTTCCATTGGTCGGCCTTTTTCGTCAACTGCGCCGAGCTTTATCATGTCTGCGCCGCCACCGAGTGTTTCGTAGACGGTTTTGTTCGGATCAAGCCCGCTTCTCATCTGGTCAACATACACAAGTTTTACTGTTGAACCGATTTTTACTTCGCCGCTGTCTGGTTTTTCACCGTTTGGAAGTCCTGCCGCATCAGCAATCAATTTGAAGAGCGTTGTTTTTCCAGCGCCGTTTGGGCCTACGATTCCAACAATTGCTCCTGCTGGAATATGAACATTCAGCTTGTCAAAAAGAAGTTTGTCGCCATAGGCTTTTGTAAGATTTTCTAAATCTATTACCTGGTTTCCAAGTCGAGGTCCTGCTGGAATTGAAATTTGTGTATCTTTCAGCTGGGCTTTTGATTCCTGAGCCATAAGTTCGTTGTAACGCGAAATGTGTTCCTTGTGTTTTGCCTGCCGACCTTTTGCGCCCATGTGAATCCAGTCCAACTCGCGTTGGATTTCTTTTTGACGTGCTGTTTCGTTTTTGTTTTCCTGTGCAAGACGGGCATTTTTTTGTTCAAGCCAGCTTGTGTAATTTCCCTTGAAAGGATAACCTTCGCCACGGTCAAGTTCAAGAATCCAGCCGGCAACTTCATCAAGAAAATAACGGTCGTGGGTTACGGCAATTACTGTTCCTGGATAATCATGAAGATGTTTTTCAAGCCAAGCGACGGTTTCTGCATCCAGATGGTTTGTCGGTTCATCAAGAAGTAAAATGTCTGGTTTTTGCAGCAAAAGCCGGCAAAGAGCAACACGTCTGCGTTCACCACCGGAAAGCACATCTACAATTTGATCCGGCGGCGGGCAGCGCAAAGCATCCATTGCAAGTTCAAGGTTGTTATCCAAATTCCATGCGTCCAAAGCATCAAGTTTTTCCTGGACTTCGCCTTGGCGTGCGCAAAGTTTGTTTATATCTGCGTCCGGGTCGCCAAACGCTTCGTTGATTTTGTCAAATTCTTCCAGAAGTGCAGTGATTTCTTTTACGCCTTCTTTTACAGTTTCAAGAACTGTTTTTCCTGGAGTTAATTGTGGTTCCTGTTCAAGGTAACCGATTGTGTATCCTGGAGCTAATTTTGTTTCGCCGGAAAAATCTTTGTCAACACCAGCAAGAATTTTAAAAAGTGAAGATTTACCAGAGCCATTTGCGCCGATAACGCCGATTTTTGCGCCATAATAATAAGAAATGCTTACGTCTTTTAAAACAACTTTTGTTCCGTAAGCGCGAGTAACACGATCCATCGTGTAAATAATTTTTTTATCGTCAAATGTTTTAGCCATAAAATGTATTATAATAGAAAAAAGATTAAAATAGAAGAGTTGAAAAGGACGGAAAGATGATTGAAGAACGCCCGGATTTGAATTTGGAATTGAATGTGGAAATTTTTAGGCAATATTATTATTTAAAAGAAGAATTGGTGGAATTCTGCCGCAAAAACAATTTGCAGACGACCGGAAGCAAAACTGAACTTTCCGAACGGATTGCAATTTTCTTGGAAACCAGAAAAAGAACTCGTATCAACCACGAAACACGAAAATCTCAATCTGCTGGCAAAGCAACTTCCAGTGAAATAAAACCGAATAACATAATAGAAGAAAATTTTGTTTGCAGCGAAAAACATCGTGAATTTTTCAAGGAACAGATTGGAAAAAGTTTTTCGTTCAACGTGGCTTTTCAAAAATGGCTAAAGTCGAACGCTGGAAAAACTTATGCAGACGCAATCGCCGCTTATCATCAGATTTTGAAAGAAAAAAAGATGAATGGCAAAGGCGAAATTGAAAAGCAGTTTGAATACAACACGTACATCCGCGACTTTTTTGCCGCAAACAAAGACAAAACGCTTTCGCAGGCGATAAAATGCTGGAAATTCAAAAAAAAACAAAAAGGACACAACAAATACGAAGATTCAGACTTGGCGGCTTTGACAACGGAGAACTAATGAAAATAAAAATAGGAAACTTTGACTGCACGGAATGTTGGGACGGCGTTTTCTACAAGAAACTTTCAGCATTCCCAAAAATAACGGACTGGGAAATTCAGACGGTTTTGGATTTTATTGCCTACGAAAAACTTTACGGTCGCGAATGCAAAATCGAAGCAAGCGACGAAATTCTTTCGAAAATCGAACAGTTCAAATTGCAAAGCAAAACGCGACTTTCCGCACCGGCAAAAATCACCGAGTGCACCGCCTGCCCCACTTACAAAGGCTGCATGACCGATTTTGTGTGCCACACTTCGCCTGTGGAAAACGCGGCAAAAATCTTTGACTGCGGCTCGCTTCTTTCGCCTGTAAAAGCGCGGAAAATGAGCAGCACGGAACTTGCAAAGGAGGCTCGGAACGCAGCTAAAGACCCGGCGGACTATTTTGAATACATCATGTTCGCCTGGGGAAACTGCCAGGCTGGCGACCGGCTTGTAATGGAACGCAAACTTAATCGGTTTCCAAACGAAAAGGACTTGAGCGAGGACTTTACTCCCGGCGTAAGATTTTTCTTTGACTACAAAAAACTCTGCACGCACCCGAATGCAGTTTTTGAAGGCGTTCTTCCACTCAAAATCAAGGACGAAGTGATTTTAAAAGACTGGATTCACGCAATAGTTGTGCCAGAAAACGAGCGCACCGCTTTGGAAAATCACATTCCGCAGAACCTTGCGCAAAAAGTCCACTTTGTAAAAAACAACTGCAAGGACATTTGGGCTTGGTCAGAAAAAGTGTACGAGTTTGTAAAAAGGATTTAAAAAATGACGAATGAACTTTTAGAAAATCTTGAAAAACTGCACACAACGGAACTTGGCGTTGTCCACATAAAACGAAATCTTGGACTTGAAACTGACGATGTTGTTGATTGGTGCAAAGAAAAAATCCGCAGCGCAGAAGAAAAATCAATAACGCGCAAAGGAAAAAACTGGTACATAAAAACAGACGGCTGCACAATCACGGTGAACGCGTACAGCTACACGGTGATTACGGCGCATAAAATGTAAATTTTTTTGCAAAATTTTTAAATAAACTGCAAATTCTCTTTTTTTTATTAACGAAAAATGCTATATTTTTTACAAGGGTTTTATTATGACATTGATTCAAAGTATTCTTTTGGGAATTTTACAGGGAATTGCGGAATTTCTTCCGATTTCTTCTAGCGGACATCTTGCGGTTGTTCAGAATCTTTTTGGGCTTGAAGATGTTCCTTTGCTGTATGATATTTTTTTGCATTTGGCGACATTGCTTGCGGTTTGCATTTATTTCAGAAAATCAATCTGGAAACTTTTAAAAGTTTTTGGGCGGCTGATTGCGCGTCGTTCTGCTCCGGCTGAAACTGATGAAAATGATATTCTTTGCGGAACAGAAGCTCGCGGAAGAAAAACTATTGTTGCGTTGATTGTTTCTACTATTATAACGGGCGCGATTGGCGTGGGAACTAGCAAATTGATTCCTGAACTTTCTATAAAATTTACTTGTGTAGGTTTTTTGGTAACTGCTTGTCTGCTGATTTTTTCTTCTGTTATTGAAAAAAAATCTATTGCAAAAACTGAATCTTTGCCTAAAACAGAAAACAAAGGAATTTCTGTTTTGCAGGCGGTGGTGATTGGTTTTATGCAAGGTGTTGGAACTTTGCCGGGAATCAGTCGTTCTGGTTCAACAATTGCCGGTGCTCAGCTTTGCGGTGTTGAACGTGGTGCTGCTGGAGAATATTCATTCCTTGTTTCGATTTTTGCAATTCTTGGAGCATTCGTCCTGGAGTTAAAAGATTTAGGGGAAGTTTCTTCTTCAATTGGCGTAGGCACTGTGATTGCGGGCTGTTTGTCGGCTTTTGTTTTTGGTTATTTTTCGTTGGCGTGCCTTATGAAAATCATAAAAAAGGGTAAACTTGAATGGTTTGCGGCATATTTGATTCCGGTTGGAATTTTAGGACTGATTTTCTTAAAGTAAAATTTATTTTTCGCCAAGGCTTGCCATTTTAAAATATCCTGTAAGAAATTTATAAAAATTTTCAACATGGCTGTTTTCTGCTTTATTTTTCTTGCAGGTGATTAAGATGTCTCGCTTGCAGTCTGGTTTTGTGATTTTTAAAAGCTTGACTCTTGAAGTATCCAGCGCGCCCCACGAAAATTCCGGCCAAAATCCAATTCCTATGTTCGCGGCAATCATGTTTTTTACAGAGGCCGGGTTGTCGCTTTCAAAAATTATGTTTGGTTTTATTCCTGCGTCAACGCAATATTTGTCGCAAATTGAGCGAAGGTGCTTTGAGCCCAAAAGCGCGATAAAACCCCATTTTTCACAGACAGATTTTATTTCCTCGAATGAAATTTCTTTTTTTTCTTTGAATTCTGGAATATTTGGTACTGCCAGATAAATTTTTTCCGTGCAGACAAAATTTGAATCATCTGATTTTTCTAGTTCTTGCGTTTGCGCGGAAATTTTTGTTGTAATTCTAATGTCGTCCATTTCGTTTTTTTCGTTCTGATGAATTTGGATGTGAAGCTCATCATCGATTTTCTGATATTCAATGATTGCTTCTGTCACAAGCGAGGATGCTGCCAGAACATTCAGATGGATTGTGGCATTTTCAGTTTTTGCCATTTCCCTAAGATTTTCAGGCAGTTCATTCAGGCTTTTTAAAAGCGGTTCTAGTTTTTCGTAAAAATATTTTCCATAAGGAGTAAGAACTATGTTTCGTCCTTTTTGGGAGAAAAGTGGAACTTCCAGTTCATTTTCCAGCCGATGTATTGCCTGAGTTAAAGCCGGCTGCGCGACATGCAGGATTTCCGCGCTGCGGGTTACGTGTTGAGTTTTTGCCACTTCAAGAAAATACCGGAGTTGTGTAAGTTCCATAAAAATCCCTTTGTTATTGAATTTAAAGTTTCTATTTTCAATTATAAATAATAATTAAAAATTATCAATATGATAAAAAAGATATATTGGAAGTTATTAAAAAAAAGCGTTATTTTTATAAACGAAAAGAGGTAGAAAAATGGCTGAAATCTTGGAATCTGTAATGTTAATTTGTTTTGGACTTTCTTGGCCAATCAACGTTTGGAAGAATATTAAAGCAAAAAGTGCGAAAAATATGAGCTTGAAGTTTGTTCTTTTGATAATTGTTGGTTACATTGCAGGAATTGTTGCAAAACTTTCAAAAGGTGCGATAAATTACGTTTTGGTTGTTTATATTCTTAATCTTGTAATCGTAAGTGTAAATGTTGTTGTTTACTTTGTAAACAAGCGTTATGACCAGGCTAGAGCTGCGCTTGTTGAAAACAAGCCTGTTATAAATATGAAAAATGTTGGCTAATTGCCATTCTATTCTGTCGTAAAAAATTGTGCTATAATTCTGGTGGAGTTTTTATGACAGAAACAGAAAAAATGATTGCTGGCAAATTTTATGATTCTTCCGATTCAGAATTGGTTGAACTTAGAGTAAAAGCACATAGGCTTTGCGCAGATTATAATAAAACTTATGAAACTGAAGCGGAAAAACGCTCGGTAATATTAGATGAATTGCTTCCATGTCATGGAAGCAATTTGTATTTACAGGGGCCGATTCAGTTTGACTACGGAAAATTCACTTCTTTTGGAAAAAATTGTTACGCGAATTTTAATCTTGTGATTCTTGATTGTGTGCCAGTTTTGATTGGTGACGATGTTTTTTTTGGGCCGAACTGTTCACTTGTTACGCCAATGCATCCTTTGTTGAATGAAGAAAGACGTTCAAAACAGAAATTTGATGGAACTTTTTATACAACTGAATATGCAAAACCGATTACAATAAAATCTGGATGCTGGCTTGCTTCGAATGTTACGGTTTGCGGTGGCGTAACGATTGGGGAAAACTGTGTTATTGGAGCAGGAAGTGTTGTGACCCGCGATATTCCGCCGAACAGTCTGGCGGCTGGCGTTCCTTGCCGCGTGATTCGCACGCTTTCTGAAAACGACAGCCTTTTTGATTCGCGGAACCGGGATATTTAATTTTTAATAAGTGACTTCACCGTCGTGTTTTAGCAAAGAGGAACTGCTTACATTTTGAATTGACGCAATTTCTTTTAAAAGTTCATCGTCTTTGTCAGATTTTACTTCAATAACAAGGTCGGTTCGATTATTTGCTAAAGAGCAAGATTTTGTGGTGAAATTTGAGCAGTGTTTTTTGCAGACTGAAACAACTTTTTCTTCAAGGTCGTAGCCTTCTCCGCTGACCATAAGAATTTTTGCGGCTTTCGCAACAGGAGCTTTTTCAAAAACTATAAGCGCAACGGTTACAATGAATGAAAGCGCAAACGCAATTTCTGCTTGTCCAGCTCCGGTTATTATTCCACAGGAAATTGACCAGAACAAGAAAACCAAATCCATCGGGTCTTTGACCGCGGTTCTGAATCTAACAATAGAAAGAGCACCGACCATACCAAGTGAAACAACGACATTTGACTGCATTGTAAGAATTATTCCGGCAGTAATAAGATTTATTACTGCAAGTGAAATATTGAAATTCTTTGAATAAAACGTCTTTCTTGTTAAAATTCTGTACGCAATAAAAATATAAACTGAAAATATCGCGGAAATTGCAAAAACAATTAGGATATTTTCTGGCGTCATATCATAACGCGAAAAACCTTCAATAAATGATTTTTTAAAAACGTCTTTAAATGTTGTCATATAAACTCCGTTAAATTATGATTCCTTGTGAATTATATTTTCTGCATAAATAATATTTTGAAAAAGAAGTTTGCCGCAGCAATCCTGTCTGCAAAAGTGATGAAATGTAATCGGGAAGAAGCTCGTCGAATTTTACTTCCATCATATTTAAATCTTTTGCCATTACAGGTCGAAAAGCTGTTGAGTTGCTGAAAAATCCTTTTATATCTGAAGAACTTCTTATGTTTCTGTCAAAAGTTACACGTACATTTCCGGTTTTGTAAATGTATGGAATCCGTTCGTATGCGACAATGCAGACCGGTTTTAAACCTGAATATTGCATTTTTGAGACGAGTTTCTTCAGCAGATATGGTGAATCATTTTGAATTTTCGGGATTTTTCCATTCATTATAAGGTTGCAGTCGGCTTCTGAAAGTTGGCAGCTTGATTTCAATGTTTTTGAATTTTCCTTTTGCTTAAGTTCGAGTGAAATTCTTTGCGCGTTGCAATTGTAAATCCGGATTCTGAATTTTTCGCGCGGATCTGTGCCGTTTTCGTTTTCGTGGTAACAGGTGTTGTATATGTCATCAAAATAGATGCTGCGGATTGAATAAGTTCCGTTTTTTCCTACGTGCGGATCTAACGACAGCATTGCGCTTGCTCGCTTTTCTAAAACAGCAAGAATGACTTCTGGAGAAACATATTTGTATTCATGTCTGTACTTATTCATCATAAAAAAAGTTCAAAAATAGTTATTCCAAAATTAGACTAATATTTTACTTAGAATTTACATTATTTTTTCTTTTTGGTAAATAGGTTTAATTAGATAAACCGAGTTTTTTCAGAAGTTTTTTTTCTCGTTAAGTTAAAACTTGAGGATGGGCGTAAAAATGCATTCGATTTTTATGAAACGATTGTTTTTTTATGAATTCTATTTATAATTTTATTATGCTTATTAAGAGTTCAAAAGTGCGGCGTAGAATAATTTATGGTTTTATGCTTTTTTCTATGTTCTTGTTTTTTATAGCTGCTGCAGTTAATCACATTACAGTTGAAAAATGTAAAAATCTGAATTTGCCGATTTTGTATATTGTTACGGACAATAATAGGCGGATTTCTAAAAAGGAATCTTATGTTGGTGCAAGCTATGTTATGGACGAATTTTATGGAAAATGCAAAATTCGTGGACATGGAAACACGACTTGGGTAACGCGCGAGCTTTATAAAAAGCCGTATCTTTTGAATCTGGACAAACCAGCGCCTCTTGCCGGGCTTCAAAGCGGAAAAAAATGGATTTTAATGGCAAATACGGCGGATAAGGCTGTATTAAGGAATTTTTATGCTGAAAATTTGGCAAAAAATGTGTGGAATAATTTTAAATGGACGCCTTCGAGCCGTTTTATAACTTTGATAGTAAATGGTAAATATAGCGGACTTTATGAGCTTACAGAAAAAGTTGAAATGGAAAACGGCCGGCTTGCGGATTTTTGTGGTCCAGGATCGTTTTTGGCGTGCGTAAATTCGCGAATGGACAAAGAATATAATTTTATCACCAAAAATAATGTGAAATTCAGCATTCGTTCGCCGGAAGCGCCACAGGACGTTTATATTTCTTGGCATAAAATTTTGCAGTTTTTTGAGGACAAAATTTATTCAGGTTTGGATTGGACGGAATCAGAATTGGGAAAATATCTTGATTTTGATTCGTTTATTGACTGGTTTATTATAAATGATTTCTCAAAAAATCATGATGCAAGATTTCAGGCTTCGTGTTTTGTTTATTATGACACTGATTCTGATAAAATATATATGGGACCGGCTTGGGATTTTGATTTGGCGTTTGGGAATGTTTCCTGGGATAATTGTGAAAAAACAGATGGATTTTGGGTTTGTACGAATGGTTGGTATGAGCAGCTTTGGAAACTTGAAAAATTCAGAAAATCTGTAAAAAAGCGCTGGAATGAAAAAAAACAGCTTCTGGCTTCTTCTGATGAGTGGCTTGAGCAGCAAAGTTTTTTGTTAAAAAATGCAATTGATTTGAACAATAGAATTTATCCTTCATTTGGGAAAAGGCAATGGCCGCATACAAAAGGATGGAAAGACCGTAAATCTCATAAAATGGAAATTGAGTATTTTTCAAATTGGATTAAAAACCGTTATGCTTGGTACGATGAGGCTGTAAATCAGCTTTAGGCGTGTTAAAAATAGTCAGACTTTGCGCTGTTCGTTGACTTTGGAATGTTCTTTCCGTTAAAATTAGTAGATTATGGAAGTTTTTTTTGGTATATCAGCTGCTGATGGAACAGGAATTGGACCTGCGTTTAGAATTCCTGAAACGGTAAAAAGGGCAATTCCGCAAAAAAAAATTGATTCTTCGCAAGTTGAAAGTGACTGGAATCGTTTTGAACAGGCGATAAAAACTGTTACAGCTGATGTCTCTGCAAAACTTGAACAACTTCCAAAAAATAAAAAAACTGACATCCAGCGTGAGATTTTTGAAACTTACATTTTAATGCTTGCTGATCCTGTGTTTTTAAAAGAAGTCCGGGAATATTTTGAGGCGAATTTATACAACATTGAATATGCGGTTAATTCCAAGGCACAAGAATATGCTTCTAGACTTCGTAACGCAGGAAATGAATATCTTGCTGAGCGTGCCCAGGACATTACAGATATTTTTGGGCAAGTTTTGAACGAAATGCTTGATATTCATCCGTTTGACATTACGCAAGTTCCAGATGGTTGTGTAATAGTTACAACGACCTTAAGTCCTACGGATACGATTGTTCTTTCAAAGAAAAAAATTGCGGGGCTTGCGCTCACTGAAGGCGGACTTTCTAGCCATGTTGTGATTCTTGCGCGTAATTTTGGAATTCCTACAGTCGTTGGTTTGAATGAAAAAAGCATAAAAAAGAAGATTCAAAACGGCGAAATTATAATTGTTGATACAGAATCTGGTGAAATTCTTGCCGAACCTGATGAAAAAACACTGGCTGAATTTAAGACCAAAATTGAAAATGAAAAAGCTGAGCAAAAACTTCTGGATGAATATCTTGAAAAACCAGCCCGTTCAAAAGATGGTGTTGAATTTAAACTCTACGCAAATATTGGTTCAACAGAAGAAGCTGAAATGGCTGTAAAATGTGGCGCAGATGGAATTGGGCTTTTCCGCACGGAATTTTTGTACATGAGCATGGCCGATTGTGCCCATCATGTTTCTGCACGTGCGTTCAATGAAGAGGAACAGTTTGATGCTTATAAAAAAGTCCTTCAGATTATGAATGGAAAACCTGTGACAATCAGAACTCTTGATGCCGGCGGTGATAAATTTATTAATTCTGTTGATATGCCGCATTTTGAAGAAAAAAATCCGTTGATGGGAATGCGGGCAATCCGTTTAAGTCTGGCTTACCCGCAGATTTTTAAAACTCAGCTTAGGGCTTTGTACCGCGCGAGCATTTACGGAAATTTGCGGATAATGCTTCCGCTGATAACTTCTACGGAACAAGTTGAGCAATGCCTTGAAATTGCAAAAACTGTGCGTGAAGAATTAAAGGCTGACAACATTGAATTTGATGAAAAAGTTCCGATTGGAATAATGGTTGAGACAGCTGCCGCGGCTCTTACAAGCGATTGTCTTGCAAAAGTCAGCGATTTCTTTTCGCTGGGAACAAACGATTTGACGCAATATACGCTTGGTGTTGACCGTGAAAATTCTAATGTGAGCAATTTGTATGATGAGTTTAGCCTTGCGGTTTTGCGTCTTATAAATATGACAATTGTTAATGCAAAAAAAGAAAATATTCCTGTTTCAGTTTGTGGCGAAATGGCTAGCCGGCATGACAGTATTCTTGTTCTTGGCGGAATGGGAATCAGAAATCTTAGCATGGGCTCAAAAATGATTTGCCGTGCGAAAAAATTGCTTTCGCAGTTTACAATTGCTGAGCTTCAGGCAATTTCTTCAAAAAAATTAAACAGACTTTAAAGGTGAAAAATGACAGAAGAAAAAGATATTGACGAAGAAATTCTCGAAAATGATGATGGCGGGCTTGAGGAACGTTTTAATGGAATTGCCCGGAAAAAATATGAAGGCACTCCTCTTCTTGTTATTGCTGGACGCCCGAATGTTGGAAAATCCACGCTTTTTAATCGTTTTATGCAGCGCCGCCTTGCAATTGTTGACCCTACGCCAGGCGTTACTCGAGATCCTGTTGAAGGAACTGCGATAATCAACGGAAAACCTGTTCATCTTATGGATACAGGTGGTTATAAACTTACTCGCAATGTTGGAACGATGGAAGCCGTTTTGGATGATTTGGTTGTTGAGCGTTCTCTTGAAATGATAAAAAAGGCTGATTTGATTCTGCTTTTGCTGGAAGCAGGTCAGATTACCGGCGAAGATGAAGAATTTATTCAAGAATTGCGGCCTTATTGGAACAAAGTTGTTGCGGCTGTAAACAAAACTGAAGGCGGAAGAAACGAAAGCGTTGCGTGGAATTTTGCTCAGTTCGGATTTAAGAAAATGTTTTTTATTTCTGCGCAGCATGGCGATAATATTTCTGAGCTTGCGGAATATTTGACTTCGCGGCTGGATTTTTCAAAAGTAAAAGAAGTTGAGACGGAAGAGCCAATCCGAATTGCAATCATGGGAAAACCGAATACAGGAAAATCAACACTTTCTAACAGATTGACCCATTCAAATGCTTCGATTGTTTCAAATTATGCAGGAACTACCCGCGATACTGTTGAAGGCGTTTTTGAATATGGCGGAAAGAAATTTCAGGTTTTGGATACAGCTGGAATCAGAAGAAAAGCAAAAGTTCACGAGAATGTTGAGTATTATTCTGTGAATCGCGCAATAAAAACGTTGGACCGCTGTGATGTTGTATTTTTGATGATTGATGCGATGGAAGGGCTTGCCGAACAGGATAAAAAAATCTGTAGCCTTGCTTATGAACGTGGCCGAGGAATTATTTTTGTTTTGAATAAATGGGATTTAAAGGAAGATCAAAGCAAAAAAGTCATAAAAGATACAAAAAAATGGATAAACATAATGTTCGGGCAGATGGAATTTGCGCCAATTCTTACGCTTTCTGCGCTGGAAGGAACTGGAATCAAGGCTTTGCTGAATGAATGTATTGAACTTTATAATCAGCTTAATCATAAAATTCCTACAACGGCGTTAAATCTTGCGTTAAAGGACTGGCTTTTTAAATATCCGCCGCCGGCAAGCAAAACTGCACATTTTAAAATTCGTTATATGACACAAAAAAGTGTGAATCCGGTGAATTTTTTAATTTTTGCCACTCGCCCGGAAGTTGTTCCAGAAACTTACGTGACTTACCTTAAAAACAGGATTCGTCAGGATTTGGGATTTGATAAAATTCCTGTCCAGCTGGAAATGAAAGCCAGCCGAAAAAAGTGGGAAGACAGGGAATTCAATAATTAATGTATTCAATCGGGCAAGTTGAAGAAATTACAGGTGTAAAAGCTCATGTTTTGCGCTACTGGGAAGAAATTATTCCCGGGTTTGCGCCGCAAAAAGATATTGGCGGCAGGCGAATCTATTCTCAGCGTGAGCTAGAGCTTGTAATGCGCTTAAAATTTTTGATTTACGAAAAAAAATTCACTATTGAAGGTGCGCGCGATCAGCTGATTGCAGAAGTTGATTCAGTCAATGACAAGGCGGATATAATCCATCAAATCAGTGAGCTTAGAAAAGACTTGACGGATTTGTATTTTGAAATAAAAAATTTTGCAAAAAAATAAAATTCAAAAGATTTGACTATGAAAAAAGAAAATTTTACAGAAAACAAATGGTACGATAATTTCAAGAAACAAAAATCTTCAAAAATTTCTGCTGAAAAAAAAGAACGCAAGGAATTTAATAAAGAACGGGATAAATTTTTTGATGAAAAACGGCGTGGATTAGACAAAAAAAATAAAATTCAGCAGGTTTATGAAAAAAAATCTGCTGGAAAAATTGATTTTTCAAAAATCGATGCAAAAATTCTGGAAAATAAAAATATGTTCGATTTTGAAAAATTGCCAAAAGATGCGGTGAATGTCCTTGAAAATTTTGACGAGATTGTGCAGGGCGTTCGTCCATTGAACAGTCGGCAAATGCAAAATCTTTCAAAAGATATTCGTGCGCTTTCGCACCAGCTTACGGATGAACGGGAGACCCGGCGCGCAGGTTATATGAACGCAAATCAGGAACTTTCCGCATACGTTCGTTATTTTTCTTGGTGGAATCTTGTTCGTCTTACCCGTGTTTTTTCAAATATTTCTTCTGCCGCATTTAATTTGAATGACGGTGATGTGATTCTGGATATTGGTTCTGGTCCGCTTACAGTTGTTTCTGCGCTTTGGTTAAGCCGTCCTGATCTTAGAAATAAAAAACTGACTGTTTACGCGATGGATATTTCGCAGAGCACAATGGCTGTTGGAGAGGATTTGTATCTTTCGATTGCGGCAAAAGCTGTTCCGTCTGAAGAAAATTCCTTGCCGCACTGGAACATAATCCGTGTAAAAGGTGAAATAGGAACTTCGCTCCGAAAAAAGGCTAATTTGATAACTTGCGCAAATATGTTCAATGAACTTTATCAAAAGGAGCATGAAAGTCCGGAAAAAATTGCGGATGCGCAGATTCAGAAGTTGCTTGCGTATGCGGATGAGCGTTGTTCATTTTTTATTGCAGAGCCGGGAATGCCTGTTGCCGGGCGTTTTATAAGTCTTATGCGCGAACGTTTTATCAAGAATAATCATCCGATTGTTGCGCCTTGTCCTCATCAAGGAATTTGTCCTATGGATGGAAATCATGCGCGTTACGGTGGCAGCGCAAAATGGTGCAACTTTTCGTTTTCTACTGAAAATGCGCCAAAAAAATTGCTTAAACTTTCTGAGTCGGCAGGTCTCCCAAAAGAGCGCGCTGTAATCAGTTTTGTTTTTGCTGGAGAAAAACGCGAAAATTTAAAAGCCAAAAACGATGGTAAAATTCTTTTTGCTGATGTTGTCTCTGATCCGATTTTTCTTCCGCCGCATAGGGCAGGTTTTTATTCATGCTCGCAGCAAGGAATTCTTCTTCTGGTCAATGGAAGCGGGAAAAAATTAAAATCCGGGGACAAAATAAAAATGTCCATGCTGAAAGACACGGACATTTTGGAAAAAGATAAAAAATCAGGTGCAGTTTTGATTACAATTTAGAAGATTTTAGTTTTTATCGTCTGCGAAAATTTTGTTGATTTGATCTTTGTAAATTTCTGTAAGGCGATAGCGCATGATTTCCTGTTTTGCAGAAAGTTCAACGCCAACTTCAAAAGGTTTTGTAATCAAGGCAAATTTATTGATTCGTTCAAACATCTTGAATCCGTTTTTCGAATTGATGAGAGAACTGATTTCGCTCTCAAATAATTTCTGGATTGATTCAGAGTTGATTAAATTTTCGTAAGTGTCATATTGAATTCCGTTTTCTGCTGCAAAATTCTTTACTTCATCTTCTTCAACAAGAATCAAAGCGCCAAGATAATGTTTGTCCTGGCCAACAACAACGGCTTGTCGGATGTAGCGGGATTCTGAAAGTTTTAGTTCAATCGGGAGCGGTTCAACATTTTCGCCGCCGAGCAAAACGATTGTATCTTTTTTTCGGCCTTTTAAGACAATTTCATCATGGATTGAAAGATATCCCAAATCTCCTGTGTCCAGCCAACCATCTACGGTCATTGTTTTTGCAGTTAAATCAGGACGTTTGTAATAACCTTGCATTACAGTCGGACCTTTTATTTGAACGGCTCCAAACTGACCTCTTTTTAGAACGAATCCGTCATCAGGATCTACAATACGGCATTTTACACCTCGGATAGGAGAACCGACATTTCCAAAAACAGGAGCCGCGATTGGGCGAACTGAGATAACTGGTGCGGTTTCTGTCAGTCCATAGCCTTCTACGATTTTTACGCCGATTGCCCAGAAAAAGTCATCAAGAACTGGTGGATAAGCGCCACCGCCAGCAATTCCTGCGCGGAAATTTGTTCCAAGCATAGCTTTTATTTTTCGGAATACAAGAAGATTTCCCAAAAGTTTTAACGGCCAGAGCAAGCACCATGGAATGATAAATGCAAACCACCATGCGACTGTGTAATATCGCGTAAGGCAGACATTCTGGTTGAACATAAGGCGATGCATTCTGCTGTGAAGAATTGCGACTTTTGTAAAGAAATTGAACAGCGCATTGACAATTCCGCCGGTTTTTCTCATTTTTCTTAAGATTCCGTCGTAAACAGCTTCAAAAACTCGAGGAACTGCAGGAAGCAACGTTGGATTCAGTTTTTTCAAGTCAGCAAGAAGGATGCTTCCGATTGGTTTTGAATAGCACAATGAGCCGCCCTGAATAAGAATTACGTATTCAACTTCGCGCTCAAAAACGTGCCATACAGGAAGAACGAGCAACGCTTTTTCGCCCGGATTTATCATGATTCGTTCCGGAAGTTCTTCCAGCTGCGCAAGAAAATTTCCATGGCTCAGCATTACACCTTTTGGCGTTCCAGTTGTTCCAGACGTAAAGATTATGCAGGCAAGATCAGAATTTTGACCTTTTTCAAGTTCATTTTCAACTTCGTCTTTGTGTTCGATTCTGAAAGTCTGTCCAAATTTTAGGATTTCTTTGAAAGAATAAATTGTAATTCCGTTATTTTTTGCCTCAGAAATAATTTCTTCTGTCGGTTCGTCAAAAACTATAATTTCTTTTACAAACGGAATTTTTTCCTTTATTGAAAGAATTTTTTTTACCTGCGCTGAATTTTCTGTGACAATATATTTTGTTTCCGTGATTGTAAAAATCGCTTCCAAATCTAAAAGGGTCGCGTCGCAGCCGCGCGGAACATCAGTTGCACCGATTGCCATAATTCCCATGTCAGCCTGAAGCCATTCTTTTCGGTTGTCAGAAATCAGTCCGATTAAATCTCCGCGTTTAATTCCTATTGAAAGAAGTCCTGCTCCAAAATCAAGTGCTTTTTGATATAATTCTCGGTAAGTTACCGGTTCAAATTCTCCGTCTTTTTTTCGCGCAAATTGAGCAACAGTTTCTGGCCATTCCATTGCGGATTTTCTTAAAAGTTTTGGTACAGTTTGTTCCATGATTTCTCCAAAATGGTAATAAATCGATTATAAAATCAAATTTCCTGTAACGCAAGTAATGAAAAATTTGCACTGATTTTTTTTCAAAATTTGCGAAAAAAGACGAATATGATATAATTGAGAAAATGAATTCTCAAGATTTAATAAAGTCGATTGTTAATAATTTTTATGATGATGACAAATTAAATGTTATGTATTTATGTTTGTCAGAAAATCTGATGAAAAAATGTGTTTCGAACGATTCTGATGTGCTTGAAATTGATTTGCGTGAAGAGACAATTCCGTTGGCTCCGTTTTTGACCATTCTTTCAAAAACAAAAATTCCAGATGAACTTTTAAAAAAATCAGCTTATGAATTGCAGTACGAAACGTTTAAGTCTTTTTTTAAGAACGGTTTTCCGGAAGACAGAAATGATTCCGTGATTTTTGAGGAAATTGACTACGAAAAAATAAGAATGCGTGAGACAATTATTGCGCTTCTGGAAAAATGTTTTTGCGGTAAGGTCATTGTCTTCAACTCTCAGCTTATGAGCGATGATGCGCTGAAAATTCTTTCTCAGCTGGAAAATTTCGCTTTAAAAGGAAAATTTATTTTTTGCTTCAATAATCTTGATATGGAAAAAAAATCTTCCGCAATGAAAAAATTTTTCCAGAAAATCGGAAGGCAGAAAAATTATTATTCAATCAATACGCTTGAAGATTTTTCAGAAGAAGAATTCACATTAAAACCTGAAAAAAAAGAAATTGATTATCATAAAATCTGCAAGGAACTAAAATCCTACAGTCTTTTTCTTGATATAGAAAAAGGTTACGAAGTTGTAAAAGAAATTGACCATTCAGACATCCTTGTAAATGCAAATATTGAAGACGTTCGCCATCTTTATATGGAAATGGGAATCCTGGCATTTTTTTACGGCGACACAGATCTTGCGAGCTTCTATTTTAACAATGTGATTGAATATCAGATTGATGACGAGATTGACTGTTACGCTTTGTATTATCTTGCGCTTGTTTTTAGCCGGAAAAATATGAATTCCGTTGCGCTGAAATATATTTCAAAGGCGATTACAAAATCCAAGAATTTTTTGCAGCTTCCAGTTTACGCTTTGGCTGTGATGATGGATTATATAATTACCGAGCGTACAGATTCCGAATATTCTGCGGAAAAATATTTTAATGCGTTGGAGCAGCTGGAAAAATTCGGGCTTACAAACAATCACATTTACACCTCTTTAGTGGTTCCTTACGGCGTTATTTATGATTCAAATTTGCGGAAAGGAATGCGTGTCCGGGTTGAAAAGTCAATGAAAGACGCGGAAAATCTTGGAAATAAATTTGGGCTTTCAATTGCGTGCCATTGGATGGGAATTATGATGACGCACGATGGCCGAAAAGAAGATGCGTTGTTCTGGTACAAAAAATGCTTTAAATTGCGCAAAGAAATGGGCGATTTTTCTTCGCTGATGAAAGTTATAAATGGCCTTTCATACGAATATTTGATTGACACAAAATATCTTGACTCGTATAACCTGATAAATGATGTAAGCACAAATCTGATTGAAAACAAGGATTATTCAGAAATAATTATCACTCTGTATAACCTGGCGCGAACTTGTTTTTATTCAAGGAATTTTGAGATTGCCTCTGAACTTTTTCAGACGATTCTGAATTTGCTTTCGCTTTTTGAAGTTTCAGATTTGTATATGAATTCTTTTTTGCCTGAGCTGAATGACATTATTGCCTACCGCGCGATGCTTGATTTTTACCGCGGTGAATTTATCCGTGCAAAAATGAATCTTCACAATATGCAGAACAACGGAAAGCCTTTTACAACAATTGAGGAATTTGTAAAGTTTTTTCTGGATGCAAGTCTTCGCCTGGAGGAAAATAACAAGGACGAGGCGATAAAGATTTTTGAAAAATGTATTTCTGATTTTTTTGCGATTGGCGTAACTCAGGAACATAGAATTGTATTTATGATTTATGAATTTGCGAATTTCCTTGAAAAAAAAGGTTTTCACAAAGAAGCGGAAAATTATCTTGCGCGCGGATTTAAAATTGCAAAGGAAAAAAATCTTGTCAATTACACAAAAGGAAAAAATTCCATTACTTTAAAAGAATATCTTGATGACGCGGAAAAATTCCAACCATTAAAAATCAGTTTGACCGCATTGGAGGAAAAGGCTGAAAAAGAGCGTCTTCTGATTCAGCTGCACAAACAGCTTAGAAATTCAAAATTTCTGAACAAAATTTCTACAAATAATATCAATGATTTTAATGATTCAAGATTTGCGTCAAACATTGTTCAGGCGGTTTTTGACTATACGATGGCGGATGCGGTTTTTCTTGCAGAAAAAAAAGATCAGCAATGGACAATTCTTGGTGTTTCTGTGCGCGAAAATATTAAGCAGCCTTTGGATTCTGACTGGGAATCTCTTGTTCAGTGCAAAAAACTTGTGGAAATGAAAAAACTCAAGGACGAAGACCGGCAGATGATTTTCATGAATCTTTCGCGTTTTGAATTTGTTGGCGGAATGATTATTTATCTTCAGAAAAAGTTTTTGCTCAATTCAGAGGAGCTGAATATTATCAGCATTGCCGCAGCGAATATTCAGGCGCAACTTGTAATGCTAAAACAGAATGAACATCTGGCGATAATTTCGGCGACCGACCAGCTTTCTATGCTGAACAACCGGCGGGCGCTTCACAATCATCTTAGCCTTGAAAGTGAGATGATTCGTCGCTATGAGAAAAAACGAAATCTTTATATGCACGATGCGATCTCGTTTATCGATTTGGATAATTTTAAATATTACAATGATACATTCGGGCATGAAGCAGGAGATCTTTTGATTGCGGCTTTCGCAAAACTTTTAAAGGAAATCTACAGAAAAGTCGATTTTGTGGCTCGTTTTGGTGGAGACGAATTTGTTGTTGTCCTGCCGAACACGAATTGTGCAGAAGCGGCTCGTGCTGCAGAGCGCCTTTACGAAGGTCTTGAAAAGAAAGAACATTTTCTTCCGGAACTGGAAAAACTTGTTGGCAAAAAACTGGATATTCCGCAAGAAAAAAAGCTTGGATTCAGCATGGGAATAAGTTCAAATTCAGACGAAAATGATATTTCTGATTTGGATACAACTATGATAAATGCTGATAAAGCGTTATATTATTCTAAGCAGCACAAAAAAGGCAGTGTAACAATCTGGGCTGACATAAGGGATAAATTCAATGAAAGCAAAATGCTTGCCAGGCCTGAAAGGTAACTATAAATGACCCGAAAAAATATTTCGCAGGAAAAGATTATAAATGCATTTTTATTTTGTGCTTTTGATAAAAGTGCGGGCGCGACTTCCATGGCGGACATTGCTGAATATCTTGGGATAAAAAAGGCGTCTTTGTATAATCATTTTGAAAGCCGCGAAATAATGTACGAAAAAACTTTAAAATATTGTAAACGCGCTATAAATACATTCACTTTTTTGCCGGAAAAATATATTACACCAGATTTATTTGAAAAAAATGACGTTTTTACAATTTTTGATAATCTTATAAAGCGGTTTGTCCAGTTTTATGAAGTTGAGCCGTATTTTCAGATTTTTACGTTTGTTCACACTGAAAAATATTTTAATAAATCTGCGGCGGAAATTGTTGATGAGGAGCATTTTTCGCTGGAACTTGGGGTAAGTCAGATTTTGCTCCGTTATTGCGTTGAAAAAAAACTTGATTTAACGCCGGCGGAAATTGATTCTGCGGTAAAATGGTACAGTTCTTGCCTTATGCAGCAGATTGACTTATACATTATGCATAAAAAAGAAATCGTGCGGCAAAACCCTGAATGTGGCGCTGGAAGCCTTTTTGCATTGCCGACGGACGAAGAGGCGTTGAGCAAGATTTTCAATCTTTCAGAAAATTATTTAAAACGCTTATTTGTGTGAGATGATTTTAGTTTTGTTGTAAAGAACGATTTTTTCAATTAGAATATATAAAAAGGAATTAAAAATGATTTTTTCACCAACAGAAATACAAGAAACAGTTAGTATGTTTATGAAGCAAAAGCTCGACATTCGTTGCGTAACGATGGGAATCAATTTGCTTGATTGTGCGGATTCAGACGCTAAAAAATCCTGCGTAAAAATTTACGCTAAAATAATGAAAAAA
>DLKK01000067.1:2840-4187 GCA_002478955.1 Treponema sp. UBA7590 | reverse complement strand
GTTGAGGAGCAGGACGCGGTAACGGAAAAAATCGCCTACGTGAAAAAGCTCCGCGAGTTTGCCGCGCAATGCAAAACCCGCGAGGAATTCCTTTCCGCCGCAGAAAAAGCGTTCCCGAACTACGCCGGAAAAAACTACCTTGAAATGACGGCAGGGAATTTGTTTGGGGAGTAAACAATATGCATATAAAAAAATCAATGTTGTTTGACGAAAGAGGTTTTGTGTAGTATATTGAAATAAAGGAAATGCCCGATTTCTGTCGGTCGTCTCCACTGTTTTTAGCATGAAGCCGCCACAGGGGTCAAGACTGGGCGGCTTTTCTTTTTAACTCTTCTTATTTTTTAGGTAAGAAAGGGTTGCGATAACTGCACTTGCAACAGTAGCAATGCAATTTATAATTGCTGCCAGTGCTAAAACAAGTTCCAAAGTCATACGCAAGTCCTCCCGGTTTTCAGATTCCAGCAAGCTGGTTTGAGTTCGGGAGACACCGCCTTAGAAATCAGGCACTTCCAACAAAATTATTATAACACATTTTATTACTACTGTATATATGTAAAGTTTAGAAGGTTAAAAGAATGTGCGTTAGGCTATGGAGCACTGGCGAAGGTTGTTTGAACAACCGAAGCCAAAGACCGCAGCCGTGCGATTTGCACGGCGAGGACTTAGAGCGTTTAGCGAAGTGCGGAACAGCTGACCTTTGAGAGCGAGTTTTGAAAAAACTTGTTCTCAAAGGTAACGCCCAGAATCTTTGAAAAATTATTTTTCCTTTTTTTATGCCTACCAAATATGATATAATGCAAAAATCTTCGTGATGATTGGAACAACAAATGAATTTTTTTGCGAAAAGATTTGACGAGCTGAACACAAAAGAACTTTATGAAATACTCAAGGCGCGTTCCGAGATTTTTGTGATGGAACAGAACATTCATTATCAGGATATGGACGATATTGATTACAAAAGTCTGCATTGTTTTTTGGCTGACGGCGGAAAGGTTTACGCGTATCTGAGGGCTTTTTATGCGGATGAAGCTTGCGGCATTGTGAAAGTTGGCAGAGTTTTGACTTTGCGGCACGGAAACGGAACTGGCATGGAACTGATGAACAACAGCATTCAGGCGATAAGGCAAAAAATGAACTGCAAAAAAATCTGCATTGACGCGCAGAAACACGCTGTTGGTTTTTACAGGAAATTCGGATTCGAGGAAGTTTCCGATGATTTTTTGGAAGAAGGAATTGTTCACGTGCGGATGGAATTGGAGATGTAAATTTTACGGTTTTCTGCGACGTGAACGGAATCTGCGAAGCAGATGAAGTGAACGTACGTGAGGGATTGTAGCACCGAAGTTC
>DLKK01000067.1:0-2800 GCA_002478955.1 Treponema sp. UBA7590 | reverse complement strand
GCGAAGTGCGGAAAGCCCGACCGACGCAAACGTCAGTTTGTGGCGGACACGCCCATATATTTCACTTTCTTCCTCCAGTTACGATATGTTCGATTCCCGGATGCGGGCGGGTCAGGTAGTCTTTTAAGAAAGTGGGGAAGGCTTTGTGTTTGTCAAGGTCGTTGATGGGAAGCCAGTGCATTTTTTCTTTTACGCCGTGTGTTGTGCTGTTGCTGTGGAGCTCTTGAGTTCCGCGCGGTTTCATCAGGAAAGCTGATTTCGTGGCAGTTCAGACCTTTTAAGGTTCCGCTGCTCTGGGTGAAAAAGTTTTCGTGGATTACCGCCAGACGGTCGATTTCATAAGGCACGCCGGTTTCTTCCAGGACNNCGCGCTTCACCGCATCCTCAGCAGTTTCGCCGTGATGGACTCCGCCGCCGATTGAATAGTAATAGTCTTCCAGCTCGTTTCCAGCGAACAGCACGCAGCCGTTTTCCACGATGATTGCTCCGGCCCGATAGCGAAACCAGTTGTTGTCTTTTGTAAAGCAGCAGTCGAAATTTTGCATTTTATAAGTATATCATGAAAATGTGATTTGTGTAATTTAGATTTGTTTGTGTGTGTAAATGCGTGAGGGATTGTAGCACCGAAGTTCCGAAATGTTGGTTGAGCTCGTCGAAACCGGCATTTTGGAATGAGCCGCGGTTAGTCGGCGAAGTGCGCAAAGCCCGACCGGAGCGAAGCGACGGGCACGCCCATATTTTTGACCTTTAGTTTATAAAAAATTTAAGTTTCTCTATATATTATTTGGCATATTCGGGAAAAATGAAAATGAAAATAAACATAAAAATCAAACGTGTTTTGAACTTTCTAAAAGACGGATTTCACGGTCTTTGCATGGCGTGCGCAGACAGCGTGCCGGGCGTTTCGGGGGGAACCGTCGCATTTTTGATGGGGTTTTATGAGCGGTTTGTTGGCTCAATCAATTCGCTTGTGTTCGGTAAGCGGCATGAAAAATTGCCCGCGCTTTTGTATCTTATGCGGCTTGGAATTGGCTGGGCGTTCCCCTTGCACAGTTTTCGCTATGCTCAATCTCCGCAAGGGGCGGGCTTTGCGCACTTCGCCGTCTTGTGCGGCTCATTCCAAAATGCTGATTTCGACAAGCTCAATCAGCGTTTTGGAACTTCGGTGCTACAATCCCTAACGTGCTTTCGTGCCATCTGCCTTGCGGATTCGTTTCAAAAAATACAGTTTTTATGATTTTAAGTCTGATTGGACTGTGTTATAATAATTTCCAGTTTTCAGTGATGAAATTCAAAATTATTTTGAAAAATATCAGCGCGGAGTAAAAAATGATTTTATATCACGGCTCATACACGCAGATTGAAAATCCGAAAATTCTATTTCAGGAAAAGGGACGCGACTTCGGCTTTGGATTTTACACAACTTCCATAAAAGAACAGGCTGAACGCTGGGCAGTCAGAGTCGCAAGACTTTATTCAAAACAGACTGGAAAAGAAGAAAAAGCCGTTGTGAACATTTATGAATTTGATGAAAGTCTTGCAGGAATTATGCGAAAAGAAGATGCGGTTGAACGTCTGAAATTTGAAAAAATAAATGACCAGATTTGTTTCTGCACTGAAGAGGCTTTAAAAGCGATTCATTTCAAAGAAAGCTATGTGCTGCAGAAAATCAGCTGGAAATAAGGAAAAGAAATGGCAGACACACACCATCTTGTAAAAACGGTTTTGATTCCCCAGGTTGCAGAACTTCTGATGAAAAATAAAAATGTGACAGAAAACGAAGCTCTGCGGATAATTTACAGTTCGCCAATAGCGGAACTTCTTGAAGACGATTTAATGGGTTTGTACGGTCAAAGCGCATTGCATTTGTACAGCCTGATTGAAAATCAGAATTTTGCTTAAGTTATGACCATAAAACGCAGGCTTTTTATTTCCAATATCGTGATGATTCTTGCTCCAGCGGCGGTTGCGGCTTTGGTTGCGCTTTTTGCGGCGCTGGCGTTTTGGCGCGTGGTTTACGTTCAGTATATGGACGAGTCGCTTGAGGACGGCAGGCTTCCGCTTGTTTACAAGATGATTTCAAAGCTGGTTGAGTCGTATCTTGAAAGTGGCAGCGCGCAGGGCAAGGCTGTTTCTTATCTTTAGGATTTTGCGGAAAGCCATGGGATTTTTATCAAAATGACTAAGGCAGACGGCGGGCTTTTGTTTTCAGCAGGAAATGAAACTGATGATTTCCGCCGGATTGAAAATAAGTTTTCGGGGCTTTTTTCATCTTCTTCTAGTTTTGAAGATTCAGGCGATTCTTCATCTTCGGTTGCTTCTGACTTGATGCCTGATTCAACTGTAAATACTGAAAACGAAGCTTTTTCCCTGAACATAAACGGAATTTTTTTGTGAGAGAGCCTCTTTCGGTGCGGGGTGAAAATTATTCTATTCTGATTTTTGGCTATTTTGACTGGAACGAGGACGAAGGCAACGAGGCGGTTTTCAAGCTGGTTCTGGCGGCGGTTGTCATTCTTGTTTTTGCTGCGGTTTTTGCAACAAACAGCTTTCTTACGCGGTTTATCGTGAAAAAAATCCAGTCGCCTTTGGAGATTCTTGAGCGTGGCGTAAAAAATATCAGCGATGGAAATCTTTCCTATAGGATAAATTATTCTGGCGATGACGAGTTTCTTCCGATTTGCAAGGCGTTCAATTCAATGGCGGCGCGGCTTGCTGAACTTTCCGAGGCACAAAAAAAGGACGAGAAAAACCCCGGCGCGAGCTGATTGCCGGAATCTCGCACGACCTGCGCACTCCG
>DLKK01000098.1 GCA_002478955.1 Treponema sp. UBA7590 | reverse complement strand
AAGAATCACAGCATCGTCAAAGCAATTCTTCTTATCAAAACTGAAATACCTTCTGTAATGGTTCAGACCGATATACTCAAGATTCGGATAAAGTTTTTTTATATTTTTCCATGCCCAATAAAGAGCCGTAAGCTCGCAGTAGCTTTTATTCTTTGCGCTGATGTTGTCGCATGGCTCACCGTTTACTTGGTCATCACGCTGCATTCCCAAATCAACATCGCTGATTGCCGCTCCAACCTGAATTGGAAGAAATATCCCATCAGTATTAGGCGGAAGTTCGCATGGCTTATGGCAGCATATCAGGATTTTGCAGTTGTCCTTGTTCAATGTGATTTTATCTTTCATTTTTTTCCTCCCAGTCTTTCATGCATTTTTCAATCACGTCGTCCATGTCGTAGTATTTGTATTCAGCAAGGCGGCCGCCGAAAATTACCTTATTCTGTGTTTCTGAAAGTTCCTTGTATTTTTTGTAGACTTCCGCGTTTTTCACGTCGTTCACCGGGTAGAAGGGTTCGACTCCCTCGTGCCATTCGGTTGAGTATTCCTTTGAGATTACTGTTTTATTTTGTGAATATGCAGGATTTTCCGGCTCAAAATGCTTGTGCTCGATGATTCTTGTGAACGGCTCATCGTGGCTTGTGTAGTTCACAACCGCGTTTCCCTGGAAATTCTGAACGTCAAGAGTTTCTGTCTCAAAGCGGACTGTTCGGTACTCAAGCTTTCCAAACTTGTAGCCAAAGAACTCGTCGATTTTTCCTGTGAACACGATTTTCTCCGCAATGTTGTTCCATTTCTCTCGGTCCTTAAAATAGTCTTCACCGCATATCGTCTCAATTCCGCAAAGTAATCCTTCTGTCAGCTTGTTGTATCCGCCGATTGGGATTCCCTGATATGCGTCGTTGAAATAGTTGTTGTCAAAGGTGAACCGCACCGGAAGCCGCTTTATGATGAATGCAGGAAGCTCTGTGCAAGGTCTGCCCCACTGCTTTTCGGTGTATTCCTTCACAAGAGTTTCGTAGATGTCGCGTCCCACAAGGCTTATTGCCTGCTCCTCAAGGTTTTTAGGCTCGGTGATTCCGCTTTCCTTTCTCTGCTGCTCGATTTTTGCCATCGCCTGTGCAGGTGTTGTTACGCCCCACATCTGGTAGAAAGTGTTCATGTTGAACGGCAGGTTAAAAAGTTTTCCATGGAAGTTTGCGACAGGCGAGTTCGTGTAGCGGTTGAAAGGAACAAAGCTGTTCACAAAATCCCAGACTTTTTTACTAGAGGTGTGGAAGATATGCGCGCCGTATTTGTGGACATGGATTCCATCTACGTTTTCGCAATAGATATTTCCGCCGAGCTGCGGGCGTTTGTCTATGACAAGGCATTTCTTTCCAGCTTTAGCAGCAAGATGGACAAAAGTCGCCCCATATAAGCCTGAGCCCACGATGAGATAGTCGTAATGTGGATATTTTGTTTGAATTGTTCCAGCCATTTATTCTGGCTGAAAAGATAAATAAGTTTTAGAACAAAAAAAATCAGTCTTCTTTATAAGAAAATGTCTTTCCACATTCCGACTGTTTTTGTGCGATTTGGAAATTTCTTTTTATACACAGAATTTTTCAAAGCTGAAAATCCGTTTTTCTCATAAAACTTCAATACATCAGGATTATGCTCAATATCAGCATCAACAGAGACAAGACGGCAAGCCATAAAATTTTCATTTGTCTTGAACGCTTTCGCACAGGCAAAACGGATTAAATACGAGCCGATATGCTTATATTTATCTACAGACCAGTCACTTACTGCAAGTTTTGCAATCTTAAGAGCCGGAAGAAACAAAAAAGGAATCTCTTGCAATCCTGCTTTTTTCTTTTCTCTCGGATTCAAGGCAACTGTGTCTGCGACAAACGAAATATAGGCAATAATATTTCTTGTTTCTTTTTCAAGCAATAAAAAAGTCTGAGAAATAAAAAGTGACTGGTAGCTCAATGCGTCGGAATACAGAAAATCCTTGTATTCAGCAAATTTTTTATCAACAGAAAAACTTGCGTTCAGGTTTTTCTCAGAGAGTTTTTCAATCACAACTAATGAAGAAACATCCTCTGAAAGGAAATCAATCATCTGCACAAACCTTGCTGAACATTTCTGATTCTTTCTGCATTTTTTTGATTTGTTCTTTGGAAGGTTTTTTCAGAACAGAAGCGACAATTTTTTTCCAAATATCCAAAGTTTCCGCAATAGACGGCTGAACAGGTTTTATCGTTGCCATTTGAATACCTCCTACAAATCAAAATATATCACAGTCATTTCCAAAAATCAATTTATCTTTTCAGCGAGCCTCCTTCTGATTATTTTTATAAAATCTGCCCAAAAGCTGATTTGAAATTTCAACAAAGAGCGAATCTTTAAGAACAAACAGGCATAATGAATAAATCAGAACTCCAGAAAGAATTCCTAAAAACAGCTCAATTGAATAAGCCTTAAAATATCTGCATACGCAAGAAACACAAACCGACATGACAAACAAAGAGACCAGAACCTTTAAAAGGTGAACAATGAATTTTTTTAATGTCAAAATATTTTCTTGCCCAAACAAGTTGGATAGCCGTCACTGAAAATTCAGCGCAGACTGTCCCGACTGCGGCCCCTATTGCCCCAAGATGTGGAATAAGAATCATGTTCATCGCAAAATTTACAGCAGCGCCAACAATGACTGAAAAAAGCGTATATCTTTCTTTTCCGACTGACATAAAAATCTGGATTCCAATGACATTGCTTATTCCTATAAACACAATCACTGCATTCATAATCTTCATAACAGGAACTGCAGGCAAAAACTGCTCACCGCTGAAAAGAAGAACAGCCGGCTCTGAAAGAATAAAAAGACCTGCCGCACAAGGGACTGAAAACATAACAACAAACTGCACAGCCTTGTTCGCAAGTCGCAGAAATTCATTTCTGTCTTTATCCGCATAATAAGACAAACGCGGAAGAAGTACGGCTGTCGCGGCTGTTATCATCATTATGACCATGCGGTTTATTTTTGTTGCCGCGGTATAGATTCCAACCGCCTCGTCGCCCTTTATAAAGCCTAGCATTGTAGTGTCCAAAACTGTGTAGATGCTGACAGCCGCGCTCATTGCAAAAAGCGTAAAAACCGGTTTCAGATGCTTTTTCAGATTCCTGGCTTTTATCTTAAAATCAACAAAATGTCTTGCATGGATAAAATTGCAGATGTTGCTTCCAACAGATGACACAACGCTTATTCCGGCATATTTAAGATAGTCATCCTTGCTCCGGACAAAGACAAACAGAAGAATCAGGCTTAT
>DLKK01000006.1 GCA_002478955.1 Treponema sp. UBA7590 | reverse complement strand
GTTCACTTCTTCCAAAGAAAGTCCTGTGCATTCTGCAATTATTTCCGCGGGGATGTTTTTTTCAAGCAGTTTTTTTGCGGTCTCAAATTTTGCATTTCGTTCACCGGTTAAAAGTCCACGTTTTTCGCCAAGGGCAATCCCTTCCTTCAAGCCGGCTCGCCTTGCGTCGTGAAGTGGCAGTGCATCCATCATGTAGTCGCTCCTGAAAATCTCATTGATTTTGAACCTTTCGACACGCTGCTCCAAATTTTCTGTAAAGTTGTCTGAAGGCTTTCCGCTACAAAGATAACCCAAGAAGCCCTTTATTTCAAGATTCTTCTCCATGGCAAAGGCGCTTGCGTTGAAGAACAGCTTATTGACTCCGTCATTCAGTGCAAAGTCTTTCGCCTCTTTGCAGGCTGTTTTGAATGTGTATACCGGCAAATTCAGTCCGAAAGGATCTTTTGTGCAGAGGAAGATAACGTAGCTTTCCTTAAGGGTTTCATACTCGCAGCCGGAAATCAGGGAGTCAACGTCTATCATGCTCTGGTAGTAGCGCATGCGCCGCGGCAAATCATCCGGGATTGTTGTCTGCATTTCAATGTCGAAGATTCTGTTGCTGTCCTTTACATAGACATCCATTCTGATTCCGTGCGCACTGTAATAAGGACGGATTTCTTTTTGGAGCTCCGGATATTCAATCCTATCAACTTTAATGCTTAAAAGGCGCTCGATAACACCCTTGCAAATTTCCGGGCTTTTCATTACGTGGCAGAACATAAAGTCGTCAGTGAATTTAAGCTCCTCGACAGGCTTGATTCTGTAAATGTTTTCTTTGTTTTTCATATAACTAGTTAACGCAAAAAAATTGCAGAAACGGAAATAAACCACAAAAAATTTTGCAAGTTTTTTGTGAAAAAAACTTGGTAGCAGGTTGAAAGGACTTGTTGGTGAAGAAATTACAGCCTGCGCGGGGCGTTACGGGGTGTCCCCGTTGGGTGGGGTAGCGGACAAGGCAACAAAGCGGAGAAAATCGGCACTGCTTGCAGAGACGATTTATGAAGCGACTTGACTTGGAAGCGAGGGGCGGTGCTCCGCCCCCTTTTTTATAAAATATTATTTTTCTAAAATAACAAAAGATTTTGCCGGAACAGAAGAAACAATTTCACTGTCAGTTGGTGTTCCAGAAGTTACATCAACAACTTTTGAATAACCTGAAACATCAATGTTTACCGCAAAATCTGTTGCATTGAAGAACACGCGGAAATCGCCGGTTGTGTATCTTGTTACGCCTTCCGAAACTGTTTCAGCCGTTGCCTCCTTATTCGCACCAAATGCAGCTGGATTAGCCTTTCTTAGCGCAATCAGACCTTTATAAGTGCTGTAGACATCGGAATAAGTTTCTTTGAATGAAAGGTTGATTCCATTGATTGAGTCAGAAGACTGGTAACTGTTTTCATCACCTTGTTTTGTTCTAAGGAATTCCTGACCGCCGTTTATGAACGGTGTTCCTTGTGCAAGGAAAATATATGCCGCGGCGAGCTTATCCTGTGCTTTTACTGCAGCCAAACCTTCTTGGGCAATTGCCGTAAATAAATCACCAGAATAGCTTTCTTCTCCTAAATAAGAGATTGCAAGCTTATCAAACAAAGTGTAATTGTCGTGACATTCCACGTAATTCAAAGACCGACCAAGAAGATTTGTAAATCCTTTTTTACTTCCAGATTTTGATGTTTTCAATGAACCTAAAAGTCCGACATTTATTGCATCATCCTCAAAAATTCCTTGTACATGACCTTTCTTAAATCCACCGAATTCCGCGCCTTTTATGGCATTTCTGAAATCATCGTTAAAGCAGGCAACACCATTTACTGTAGTTCCAGAAGTACATGCATCTATATTATCTTTTTTAACGCCTGAAGTAACAGTAGAGGTTCCGCCTGTCCATGGTTCGCCATAAATCATTACATTTGGATCTATTTTTGAAAGTTCTGCATAGATTGCTTTCATTGTTGTAGTTTCGTGCAATCCCATCAAATCAAAACGGAACCCATTAATATGATAATCTTTCATCCAATGAACAAGAGAATCGATAACAAACTGTTTTACAACAACATGATTTGTTGCAATTTCATTTCCACAACCTGAACCATTTGAATAGGCTCCAGCAGAGTTCATTCTATAGAAATATTCAGGAACTGTCATATCGTAAAGGGAACCAGTTTTTATTCCGCTGGTATGATTGTAAACAACGTCCATATTGACCGCTATTCCAGCATCATGCACAGCTTTGATAAACTGTCGGAACTGTTTTACAGCGTCTGCACCATCTTTCATGTCTTGTACATAACGGCCTTCTGGAGTATTGTAGTTATATGGATTATAGCCCCAGTTATAATCTGAATCTGCATTGACCTGTGCATAATCAAAACTTGGCAAAATCTGGATATGAGTAATTCCGATGTCCTTAATATGATTTATAAAATCTTCGCTTTCTGCAAGATTAATAAATTTTCCATCTTTACCGATTGCCTTGCTCCAATCACGGATATGCATTTCATAAATTACAGATTCAGAATATGATTTTGATTCACTGCAGGAAGCCCATGGATTCACATATTCTGATTCCCATGCAGATGGAACGCAAGCTGCATCATCAATATCAATAATCTGGCTTGCCTTTGAATCAACGCTGCCGACTTTGCTCCATATATCAGCGACATCATGGCTTTCTGCACCTGATTCGATTCTATACTTATAATATTTGGCGCTTGAAACATCCACGTTGTCAATTGTCCAAAAACCACCTTCGGAAGAATTCATTTCTTTTGTAGAATTTTCCAATATTGTTTCAGAATTAACGGCATCCGCATCCTTAAAAAGAACAAGGGAAACTTTTGTTGCAAGTGGTGCCCACATCTTAAACGATGCTGTTGAACCATTCAAAGTCAATCCCATGTCATTTATATTTGATATAGCTGTTTTTCCATACCAATCTTCTGTTAAATCTGCTTTCAGACCAACTTGAACAGAATCTGTATTTGTGTCGTCAATTTTTACTGACAATGTCAAAGGTTGTATAGAAGAGTATGTTTCTTTTATGCCAGAAGCAAGTGTCAGTTTTTCGTTTGAATAACTGGAAATTGCAACAATTGCTCCATTCTTGTCTAGTAACGACGTATTTTTTTCTGAAACATTAACACCTGCTATGTTCAAAGAAATTTCAGAGGCACTGGTCAATGTTGCAGATACTAGACCAACAGGTTTTGCTGTCAGCTCAGAATCTATATATATAGTTCCATCATCAGTAAGAAATATTTCATTATATCTTTGAGGAAAATAAAAGAATATGTCATCATCGCCAGCACCCTTAACACCTTTGTCATTTACAACAATGAGCCCAAGAACTGATGGTTTTTCTGCCAATTTTAAATCCCAGCAAATAAATTCTCCATTCTGATACATAACTTTGATACCATCAGGCCAGTTTTTGCATTTATTCACTTCAGTCTCATCAAAATCTTTCCAGGCCCAAAGATTCCAATCTCCAGAACCTTTGTAGTTTATTCTAATATAGCCAGATTCTATTGTTTCTGGTGCTGACGGCAGAGCAACCTTTGGCTCATCGCTGTCAGAAGAATCTGTGCTACATGATATAAATGTAACTCCGTAAACAAATAGAGCAAGTATAGTGAATAATTTTAATTTTTTCATTCATTTACTCCTTCAGTGATATTTTTTATTTTTCAAAACTTATAAATCTCCTAAAAAATGCCGCTTGTAAAATGATTTTTTTTAGAAAATCAATAAAAAGGGCTGTTCCATATTTCAGAAACAACCCTTTTTGTGTTCTAACTCAAAAGACTTTTTTCAAATTAGTACAAAGTAGCTTCTAAGGTACAACCGTCAGCAGTAGCTTTTACTGTAATGATACCTTTTGTGCCAGCAACAATTTCAGCAATGTCGATATTATTTGTTGCGTCGAAATTTAATTCTCCGTCAGCATAATTGAACTGTTTATCTGCGGCAGCAACGAGATCATTATCACCTACGCCGATTTTTCCCCATGCCTGCAAATGATCTAGACTCCAACCATTTGTAGCATCGTCTGCAATTGCAAATGGAATAATCGCTACATAATTATCACCAGACTTGTTGAAGAAATATTTTCCAACAATGGAATTACCCCAGGCATCGCCTTTGATTTCAATGTAAGCGCCTGGCTGTGCCATTGTTGTAGAATTGATTCCAGAAAGGTCAGCTTCAACAGGATCTGGTTTTACATATCCTGTAAGAGTAACAGAGACATCATTTCCAGATGTTGTAGCTGTGATTGTATATTCCTTGCCATTTACAAGACCTGTTGCTTCAAAATTAGCCTGTCCGCCACCCTGTTTTCCTGCAACTGCTTCGCCATTTACTGTTAAAACTGCATTGTCAGATTCACTTGTTGAACCCCAACCAGGTGTTTTCCAGCCATCAATGACCTTAAGAAGCTTGAAATACATTTTTCCGCTTCCGCCACCCCATGCAGCCCAAGTTGAATTATATGTGAATGTATATGTAGAAACATTACCATTTACGCTTGTTACATCTGTGCCATCACCATTCATATCTCCAATGATATAAGGTAACTGCAATGCTTCATCATCGTGCAAATCACCAGAACAACTTGCAAATCCAAAAAGAAGAGCAAGCGCGGCAACTGCACCAGTTAGTAATTTTTTCATCTTTATCTCCTAAAGTTATAATTCTTTAGTCTGTAAAAGCCACTGAAGCTTGCCGCCTGTCGCCAAGCGGCAATATTTCAATTCGCTTTCACTTTTTGTTTTAAATATCCCAACGGATACCTACGCGCATTGCAGCACGTCCATCATACCAGTCAACAGCGTCGATTTTTCCAACGCCTTCTTTTTCATGGCTTCCGTTTACGTTTGCACGATCGAGATTAAGAGCGTCCTGTCCATCGCCAAAGTGCTTGAACGGATCCATGTTGTATACAAACTGAGCGTAAACAACAGGTTTCTTTGCAGCCTTGAACTGCTTTGAAACTCCTACAGCAAATGCGAACGGATTGTTTGTGTCAGAGTCAAAAGACTTGTCAGTAGATGCTGTGTTTTCTGTCTTAAGACCAATTGCAAGGTTAGCTGTGATGTCCATAGGGAACTTAACCTGGCCAATCAATGTGTTGAAATATTTAACTTTGTTAGACATATCGAGTCCGTAGTAAACATTTACACCTTTTACGATGTCACTGTCCGGCTTCATGCTGAATGTAGCACCAGCTTTCTTGAATCGGAATGCAGAGTCAGAAGCACCATACTTGTTAGCCTCATCTTCATCGATTCCATCAGACCACTGGTATGCACAATAGTTCATGTCTGCATAAGCTCCGATTATGATGTTGTAGTCTTCAAGTGTATACGCAGCAGCAGGTTTGAAAGTGAATTCTGCACCACCAGTTCTGTTGAACAATGGTTCATCTTCTTCAATGAATCTACGTGAAATCCACCATGCTGGGCACTGTGCTGTCCATGTGTCAAATTCTTTGTCACCAGCCTTAAGTTCGCTCAAAGCCATTTCTGCATTTACACCAAGATCAATCTTAAGTGCTTCTGTTGGATTTACAGTTCCGTTGAATGCAACTCTCTGGCTGTTCAAAACACCAAGAGCTCCTGAAAGGTCGAATGTACCATCATCATGATTTTCGCGGAGATAGAGCATAGAAGCCTGCATACCACGGAAGCGGTACTCAACATTTACATTGAACAAATCATTCTTGTATCCAACCTGCGCATTTGCAGCCATATTCTGGATTCCATCGAAATCATCTGAACGATACCAAACATCTGTTGAATATCCGAAGTAGTCAACAGCATTACCACCATCTGGATTGTCAGCCAAATTCCATGCTGCAATTTTTGCAGTATCTGCCTGATGAGTTGAAATCAATCCCTGGAGAGCAACACTAAGTTTTCCATCTGCAACTTCGAATTCATCTTTTGCACCAAGAATGAAATCATGTTCAACTGGCTGATAGAAAAGGTAATCACCGTTATACATACCGTTTGTCTGGAAGTCGATTACAAGGTTATCCTTTTTGATTCCTGCCCATCCCCAGTAGCCATATTTTGTACCACGTCGATCTGCTGTTCTGTTCGGAGCAAATCCAATGTCAAATGTAACACCTGTAGCTTCCTCAAGAGCGGCAACAGCTTTTGCTCCAAGACTGAATTGATTGAATCCACCGACATGCTCATAACCAGCATCCCAAGAAGAACATACAGTTGTCCAAGTAATTGCCTGTCGAGTGTCTGGTTTAGCATAGTTGAAACCTGTCAAGAAATTGATATAAGGTGTGTTCCATCCGAATTTAAGGTGTCCAAGGAATGGGTTTGTTCCAGGACCTTTTTTACCTTCAGAGTTATTTGTTGTATTTGCAAAATAAGAAACTGGATTTGCAAAAATACCGCTTACAAACTGCTTGAAACCTTCTTCAAATTCAAGAGTATCATCACCGAAAGAATTTTTTGCATAAAGCTGCTTGATTTTCTTTTCTGCTGAATAGTCTTCCAGGTCGGTTTCAGCCAAGGCAATTTCAATATAGAAAGGTGCGTTTGGAAGGAACATACCTGTAAATTTATCATAAGATTTGAAACCGATATTTACAGAATCCAAGTCAAGACCTTTGTCTTTTGAATTCTTTGCATTCTGTGTCAAATAGTTAGCCTGAACACCAAGCATTGTCCAAGAAACAAAGTTGATTTTAGCCTTTGATGCAGCTGAGTCATCATCACCGCCGACAAGGTCAGCGATTACAATGTGGCTGTTCTTTCCGCCGAATCCGTCGTCAACAAAGTCTGGCGCACGGAGGTCAGTAGTCCAGTTTCCGTCAGAAATGAACTTATAGCGGGCCTCCTCGCCCATCTTGAATGTGCGGGTAAGGGAGAAGCCCTTGTCTCCCTTTGTCATCGGAAGCGCTCCGTCCTGCCAGCTTGTGAAGTCACCGGCAAGGAGAACTTCTGTAGCGCGAGGGTTTCCGTAGAAGAACGTTACATCTACAGTTCCATCGGCATTTTTCTTTGCACTAACATCGGCGAACAATCCCG
>DLKK01000007.1:10804-19982 GCA_002478955.1 Treponema sp. UBA7590 | reverse complement strand
CTTTCTTTGGAAGAAGTGAACAAACTGAAAGATTAGCTTTCCGGAAATACGTCCTGTAAATTTTAAATAATCACGAATCATCAGCTACTTCTGTACTTGTTGTATAAAAGTAGCTGACTGGTAAATTATTCTTTGTTTTTTGAAAAAAAATATTATCTTTATTATCCATAAGGCTGATACTTTACAAAACAGCTTTGTGAATTAAAAATTCATTAATTCAATTTTTCAAAAATCTTAAAATCAGTTCCTTCATAAATTGTTGAATATTCAGCGGGAATATTGGTAAACTCAGTTCCAAGAAAAAGCAGAATTTTTCCATTTTCACCAGTAACTTCTGCAGTGTAACTATCATCTGTGGCATTTATAACGTTTACTTCGCTCATATCTGTTATTCCGAAATCTTTTCTTTTCTGAATCAAAGTCTTTATAAAAGTTTTGTATGTTACACCAGAAAGCCCTGGGACTGTTTCAGAACCAATATATTGATTTGCAGTATCATTCGGACAATCGGATGCTGAGAAATAATGATACCAAGCAACACTTGGATAGCCAGGATGAGTAAGAATGAACGCATAAGCACTTGCTATATCCGCAGGGTCAAGATACCAATGTTTTTGTGTGCTTCCTGTATCGTGGTTATCAACAAAAGTTACTGTATAACCAGGAATTCTTTTATAAAGATTATTCGCATTTTCAAGTTTTGAATAGTTTTTATTATGAACATTTTCAACTGACTCGCTTGTGTTTCCACATCCAAAAACTTCATTGAACATTCCTTTTAGGACAAAATCAAAAGCTCTTGATGGCTTTCCTGCTTCATTGTTTGTGTACTGTGCAGTGTTTTCTATCCAACTGTAAATTGCATTTGACCAAGTTTCTGGGCTATTTCCGTTAAAACTGCCGCTAGGCCAATATTCCCCTACAGAAAAAACTGGCTCAGTTTTTGCATTATAATAGCCAGTAAAATTCCCAGCATAACCTTTTACATAATCATATCTCCAGCCAACAAAACCAGCATCTTTTAAGACTGTATTCATCCAAGTTATAATTCCATTCTGAACATTTACATTTGTGTGATCTAAATCTCTCCCTGCAGCATAACCTTCGCCAGTATCTTTTGCTCCTTTATATCTTGAGCCGAACATATTGCTGTTTATATTTGTAAAACCTTCATCATCAGAACAAATTGCAGAAAAATCCTTGTCCCAAGAAGGCTCGGTAAAATCTCCCCAACCTTCTGTTCCACAACGATGATTTATAACAACATCTTCTATGGCTTTTGCAGGTTTTATGTCCTGTATTGATTTTTTTAAGTCTTCCACAGAACCGTAATAAGGAACTTTAGGACTTTCTTTTTGAGTAAGCAAATTTAATCTTCGTGGTAAATAGCCATTTCCTGTTGTATCTGTACAGTCAGAAGCTGGCGGATACCACACATATTCAAAAGTATCTTTTATTTCATCTGCATTTTTTGAAATTGTGGCATACCAGTCTCCGTTTTTATTTGGACTGCTCCAGGTAAAACCTTGAAGCATAACTCCGCTGCCACCTTTATCAGCACGAGTTGTGGAGTCAAGTTTTATGATTGGATTTTCATCTTTTTCTGGAGAACTTGATTCTGAGTCATTTTTGCAGCTTGCAAAAATTGAAAGAAATACAAAAGTTGAGCCTAATAAAATTTTTTTTATCATAAATACCTTCTAAAAATATGAGATTGCCCAAAAGCTATTTCGCAATGAATAAATATCATCTACCATATAAGTTATTACAAACTTTGCTTTTTAGACAATCCCATAAAATAATTATTCTATTTTAATTATCAATGTAGAAATTCCAGAAACTGTATTCTGTACTTCAGAAGTTTCAGAGAATACAATTTTTCCTGTCGAAATATCTACAGTTTTTCCAATTAACTGGTAACTTGAAATATTCAAATCCTTTTCTAAAGAATTAAATAATACAACAAAATCTCCAGCTATATATTTTATAAGTCCGTCTGTAAGACTCTCTGCTTTTGGCGAAGTATTTCCACCAAAACATTCTGGATATTGTTTTCTTAAAGAAATCAATCCTTTGTAATAATTTGTTACATCAACGTAATCATCAATGTATTCTTGTTTTATTTCATTTATGTCATCCGAAGATATGTAGCTATTTTCATCGCCATCTTTTGAACGCATAAATTCCTGACCGCCATTAATAAATACTGTTCCAGGTGCAAGGAATATCATAGACGCGGCAAGTTCATCCTGTTTTTTTAATGTTGCCAATTTACCAGTTTTTATAATTGCACTTGGGTTTGAATTTGTTCCTACCCAATTTCCTTCGGAAGGTGAAGTTTTTCCGTTCATTACAAGCGCCAGTTTATCTGCAAGGGTAAGATTATCATGACATTCAACATAATTTATAGAACGACCAAGAACCGCATTAAAGTTTTTATGCAGCAATCCTTTAATAACTGTATTTGAAGTGCCCTTTGAATATCCAGAGACTTCTCCTTTTGAAAACGATGGATATTCAGAACCTTTTATTGCATTTCTAAAGTCATCATTAAAACAAGCAACTCCGTTTATAGAATAAGTGTCATCAGCACATTCATTAATGGTTGCTTTGCCAGCTCCATTTTTTACAGGAGAAGTTCCGCCTGTCCAAGGTTCTCCATAAACCATTACATTTTTGTCAATTTCGCTTAAAGCTTTGTAGATTTCTTTCATTGTTTCAGATTCGTGCAAGCCCATAAGGTCAAAACGGAATCCGTTGATATGATAATCAAGCATCCAGTGCTTTAAACTTTCTATCATATATTGCCTAAACATAGGTGCAGAAGAATCTGTTTCGTTACCACAGCCGGACCCATTTGAATAACTGCCGTCCTCGTTTAGGCGGTAATAATAGTAAGGAACTGTCATATCATAGAGAGAACCTTTTCCTGTTCCTGCTGTATGATTGTAAACAACGTCCATGTTTACAGCGATTCCTGCTTCATGGAATGCATTTATCATTTTTCGCATTTGAACAACAGCATCAGTTCCGTCTTTCATGTCTTTTACATAACGTCCTTCTGGAACATTATAATGATATGGATTGTAACCCCAGTTGTAATCCTCATCATTGTTTTTTTGAGCATAATCAAACATTGGTAGGATTTGCACATGAGTTACTCCAAGTTGTTTTATATGCTCAATAACTTTACTGCCATCTGCAATATCCAAGAATTTTCCAGTGCTATCTGCAACTTCAAGGCGTGTCCAGTCGCGGATGTGCATTTCGTAAATTACAGCTTCTGTGTATTTTTTTGTTTCTGAGCCATTATTTCCAAATGGATTTTTGTAACTTTCTTTTTTACCGTAAGAAATGGATTCAGAAGGAATTGCTCTAGAATCAGAATTGATGTCAACAATTTGCGCTGCCACAGAATCTGCACTTGCGGCTTTTGCATAAATATCGCAAACATCATTTTCTTCATCGTTATTGTTAATTCTAAATTTGTAATAGTTGTAGTCTGATATATCAACATCTGAAACTGACCAAATTCCAGAATCCTGATTTATTGTCATTTTTTCGGTAGAATCTGGGGTTTCCAGTTGTTGAGCACTCTTGAACAGAAGAAGAGTTACATTTTTTGCAATAGGTGCCCAAGTTTTAAATGTAGCCTTGTTTCCATTTAAAGTAAGACCTAAATCTCCTTGTGTGTAAACAAAATCTTTTAATGAAATTTTTAATGCATTTGCAGTATTTATTAAAAAGCCGTTTTTTGGCTCAAACTTTTCGTGCTTAATATAATATTTTTTAGAAAAATCAAGTTTTTGTGCAAGTTCTATATAAATAACATCTGCAAAGTTGTTGTATCTGTCATTTGTATTTTTATATTCATAATTTTTTACATCGCTTATAGAAACTTGATTTCCGTCTGAGTCTGTAACAACAAAACCGTTAGAATCAGCTTTTCCTTCAAGCCCAAATTTTACAGAAAGAACAACTTTTAAACTTGTAGCATCCTCTGCAGAAACAGAAGTAATTGAAGGCGTTAGATTGTTTGACAAAGTATAAACTTCTGCATTTTTATTTGTATCTTTGTCACTTATTACAAGATAGTGCTTTTTGCCAGAAGAAAGCGGCAATACTAAATCTGGAGTTTTCCAAGACCAGTCGGCTGCACCAGTTTTTTTGATAATCAAATTTGCATCTTCTTGATTATCAAAAAACGGCTTTACATCATCAGGTAGACCTGCAGCAAGTGTTGTGCCATCATACAAATCCATGTAGCCAAAGTTGTATGAGTCAGATTTTGTGCTGCTCATTGAAACAGAACTTGTCTGACCACTGTCTTTCCACATATAGCAAGTTCTGTCTGCATAGTCGCTTGTGCCTTTTACATAAAAAAGAACAACAAATTTGCTGTTAGAAGAATCATAACTTTCTGAAAATTTTGCAGCCGAAACAATAATAGGATTAATTTCACTTGTTATGCCAGGAGTAACTTCCAACGAAGCAGAATCGCTTTCATTTCCTGTTTTGCAGGAAAACAAAAGCGGCAGCAAGAATAAACCCAAAAAAAGTTTTTTTATTTTCATAAAATCCTCATAAAAAAAGGGATTGGAGTAAACAAATGCACTCCAATCCCTATTAATCAATTAGAAAATAGATTAATTATCAACAGAAACAACTTTTACAGAAGCAGGTTCTCCTTTTTTTCCATTCACAGTTATTTCGCAGTTGAAAGTTCCTGATTTTGTAGGAATTGGAAATTCAATATTTCCCATAGCAGGCCCAATATTTACATTTCCGTTCCAATCACCTACAGAACGAATTTTAAATCCTGCAGACAAATCCTTTCCTGTCAAATCAAAAATGATGTCAGAACCACTTTTAGCTCCCTTTATAGTTCCACTGTCAGACCAAGAATTAAATGGACCTATCAATTCTACGTTGGCATCATCAAAATCTTTTAATATAAGTTTTTCAAAACTGTATACAAAGCAATCTGAAATTGATGAATAAGTTGCAGGAACGAGAGAAACAACAGCTTTGTCATCAGCTTTTACATTTACAACAAATACATAGTGGTTATCTATATATTCAGAAGTCTGTAATGTACTTGTGTACAAAGCTCCACCACCTATCTTTGTATTCCAGAAATCATCACTATCAACAATATAGTTATAAGTACCATCTTTAGCCTTTTCTAGTTGATAGTATATTTTGATTTTTTTGGTATCTTGTGTAATTTCAGCTTCCTCAAAACAGTTATCATCCCATTTAGAAGAATCTGTTTCTGCCTTAAGTTTCTTATATGCATCTTCTTTTATAAACTTAGCTTTTGGTTTTGTAATTTGAATACCTAAATTGAAAGTTTCAGAAGCAGGCTTTATTTCTACAGGTGTATCAAATCCCCAACCATATCCACCATCTTTCAAATCTGCAGATGTATAACTATGAGAATCTGTACCCCATGCATTTTCAGGAATCCAGTTATGCCATGCTACATCACCATCTCCTGAACATAAGAAGATTTTACTATGGTCTTTTTCAACAGGGGCATTTATGATATGAATTCCATCAACATAAATCTTGTAACCTTCGTATTTTGCGTCAGATTTCTTCCAAGATTTTGTATCAAGTTTTGCAAGATCAACTGTCATTGTAACATCATGACCATCTGTGTAATCAGGGAAGAACCAGTTGTCATTTGCATTAGAAAGAAGACAAGTCCATGGGTCAGTGTCTACATTGTATGCGGCAATCTTGATTGCAGGACTCTTGTTTGATGCCCAGCTAGGCTTTGTTCCATAGAATACAAATGTAATGTTTCCGTCTTTATCAACTTCTTTTACAAGACCATTGTCAGTAACAACAGCAGTAACTTTTATGCCTGCAGTTTCCATGATGTTCCAGTTATCGCCAAGATTTTCATCTTTAGAACTGATAGCACTACCTGCAACAACAAATTTTGTTCCCACATTGTCTGTAAGACCTTTGAAAGTTACTGTGTATTTGTTGTTTGTTCCAGTTTTGCCTGCAAGTTTGATTTCAACCCCTGCAGGAAGGTCTTCTGCAGAAGCCGCTGTTGAAATGTCAAAATCGCACATATAAACAGGAATTGCAAAAGTTTCTACAGCCGATGCAACAAAAGAGTATTCTGGAACATCGTTATAAACTGCAATGTTTACATAGTTCTTTACTAAATCTTTATCTGCAGTTCCTGCTGGAGATGTTTTTACAGCAAGTTTTGCATAATCAAGTTTTCCGTTTGCAGGGTCTGCAACCTTGAAGCTTTTTGTTCCAACTTGAAGATACATAGAAATTTTTGAAGTGTGAAGTGTATCTCCATCAAAAATGTATGGTTCATCAAATTTTACAAAAGCTGTTCCAGAATCCTGTGATTTTTCTGCTCCAACGGCAGCAATAGTTGTTGTTCCAATTGCAACATCAGTGTCACCTTCGGAAACCATAAGTTTAGCAGTTGCACCATCGTAAGCAGCATCCAGACCAGATACCTTAAATCCAACAATCTGCATTTTGTTTAGTGCAGTATTGTCATTTACATAATCAAGCTGGTTTGTACAGCCTGCTGCCAGAAGAAGAGAAGCAGCCGCAGCAAAACCGGCAATAAATTTAGTCATTGTTTTAATCATCTCTTACCCCTTATTTTGCTGTTACTGTATATAATTTTGTAACAGGGTCAAATTCGATTAAATACTTTCCTGGTGTAGGAAGAACCGTCTGCAAAGAACCATATCCGTTGTCTGCAGTTTTTGGGAACAAAGAATGATTTGCCTCATCCTGAGAATAAGTGCTGTTATTCTTGTTGAAATAGCAGTATTCCAAGGAATAGCTTGCACCAGCAGTTATTTCAAAACGCTGATTTTTCTTTGTTGTTTCTACATCAATGGCATACTTGCCTGTAGAAAGATTCTTTGTCATCAATGTTTTTGATGTATTAGAATGATCAAACCATTCAGAATTGTCACCCCAGCATGTGTAATACACAATATATTCTGGGTAGTCTTTGTCGTATGTCATTTCGCAGCTTGTTATTGCAAATACTGCAAAAAGAGCAAAAAGGCTTATTAAAAATTTCTTCATTATAATTTTCCTCCTCTACCTAAAAATCAGAGGTCCCACTGCAAACCAACGCGGATTGCATAGTTATCCATGTAATCAGTTACACCATCTTTTGTAGCGTTGTCATAATCGCTTGAGAAGCGGTATGCTGTTGGTCCGTCACCAAATTTCTGATATGGATCCATTGCATACATAAACTGAAGATATGCTGTTGGTTTAGCAAGTACAGAAAGTTTTTTCATACCACCAACATAGAATCCAAATGGGTTATTTGGATCATCTTTCTTTGAATCTTTGTTAAGAGTTCGGATACCAATACCAGCCTGAAGTCCATATTCATTTGCAAAATTCCATGATGTGATAACTGTGTTGAACAGATAGTTTGTGTCTGTGTTGTCAAAACAATACTGGATTTTTCCTGTTTTCAGGATTTTTCCGCCAAAGTTATGATCATATGTAAGACCAGCAGCTTCAATTGTGTACTGTTCTGTTCCGAATACACTAGCAACTTTATCTTCTTCTGCTGTGTAGTAAGCAAAATCAACATAGCCACTAAGTTTTCCTGGTACATAGAAAGCTTCATCAAGATCAAGTGAAAAATATGGTTTTGCACGAATCTTCATTCCATCATCTACATTTGAAACCTTGCTGTAATCCTTGTCTTTGTCCAATACCATCTGTACATATGGAGCAACACCGATATTCAATGAAGAAGTTACATTTGCATTTACATCTGCAAAAATTCTCTGATGATTAAGCTTTCCAAGCTGATCTCCAATATTTGTATGATCATCAGCACCATCTTCAACATACATCATTCCAGCCTGCTTTCCGCGGAAACGGTAACCAACAGTGGCATTTATAGTATCATTAGAGAAATTAGCCTGAACATTTGCAGCCATATTTGTAAGAGGGCTATGTTCTGACTCTACAACGCCAACATCTGATGTCGCTGGAATAAATTTGCTGTAGTATGTAACGCCATCTTCTTTTGTAAGATCGCCATCACCATAAATATTAGCAAGATAGTTTGCCTTGAATGTAAGAGGTCCAAAAATACCCTTGTAACCTACGATAAAATCCTGTTCATAGCAATGACCAAAGATTGTATCAAAAGTTTTTCCAAGCGCAGTATTATACTGGAATCCCAAGTTGAATGCAGGACCTGTAGAAAGGTCAAACCAACCAAAGAAACCAAACTGGCTACCAGCGCGGTCTGCAGATTTGTTTGGAGCAACAGCAGCCTTCAAAGTAACCGGACCAAGCTGCTGAAGAGCCGGACCTAATTCAAAATAGTTAAATCCACCAACTTCTTTGTAACCTGCTTCCCATTCTTTATCAACAGTAATCCAATCATTGATGCTGTGTGGTGGCAACTTTGCATATTTATAACCAGTTGTCCAGCTTACATATTTTGTATCAATTCCAAATTTAAAATGTCCAAGATATGTGCCAGCTGTTTTTTCTCCATTAAAAATATGAACAGGGGCAAAAAGAAGTCCTGAACCAAAATTCTTTAGTCCGTCATCAAAGTCAGTGATGTCCTGATTATAAAGATTATCAAAAGAATCTTGTTCTGCTACTGCGATTTCAAAATATACAGGAACACTAGGAAGCGCATTTCCAGTAACTTTCATGTATGATTTCAAATTTATACCAGCAGAAACAAGCCCCTTGTCAAGTTCCTGTGCAGAATCATCGTCTGTAAGGAATTTTGCCTGTGCGCCAAGCATAGACCATGTAAGGAACTTTAAACCTGATTTTGGAGTTGCATCTCCACCGCCAGCAAGAGCATCAAGTTCTGCCATAGAGTTCTTACCACCAAATCCATCATCAACGAAATCTGGTGCTTTAAGGTCTGTTGTCCAGCTTCCGTCTGAAATGAACTTATATTTTACCGTTGTTCCTGGCTCAAAAGTTTTTGTCAATGTAAAACCTTTATCAGTCTTTGTCATTGGCAAAGCACCATTCTGCCAGTTTGTGAAGTCTCCCGCAAGAAGAACTTCAGCTGCTCGCGGATTACCATAGAAGAATGTCGCTTCTACTTTTCCGTCTGCAAGTTTCTTGGCCGTAACATCGGCGAACAATCCCACCATAGCTACTGCAAGAACCG
>DLKK01000007.1:0-10733 GCA_002478955.1 Treponema sp. UBA7590 | reverse complement strand
TTGACAGAATCGCCCTTATAGGATGTGAACTCAAACTTTGCCGGTAATTTTTCAATTTTTTGGCTCGGTTTTATAACACATAACTTTTTCTGCAACGTGCAGACAGGCATTCCATCATCAATCTATTTTTCCATTCTTTACTTAATTAATTTTATCTCACCTTTTCTATATGTCAACAGAAAAAATAAAAAAAGTAACTTTTTTTTAAATAATTTGTTATATATCAGGATCCTACCCCACCAGAAAATCACAAAAATAGGGTAGGGGAAGATTTTTGTTTATCAAAATCAAAAAGGCTCCATCCGAACCACCAGCCTCGCTTTTTGATTTCAATTTTTATGTCGATTTTTTCAAACCAAACATTTTGGCTATGTATCAAGACAAATAAAAAAAAGACAGACAGACCTTGATTTGACAATACACAGGTCCACCTGTCTTCTGATATAAATATTTCCAAGAATTAATCTCTTGTTTTATCCCAAGTATCTAATCAACAGAAACTGAGTAACTATAGCCCCCCCTGCCCCACAGAGCCAAGTCTTATCTTATTATAAGAAGCCGTCAGGCATCTGCTATTTTCGTTCCAACGATTGCTCAGGAATCCTTTTGATTCAATTTGTTCACTTCTTCCAAAGAAAGTCCTGTGCATTCAGCGATTATTTCTGCAGAGATGTTTTTCTTCAAAAAATTTCTTGCGGTTTCAATGGCTTTTTTCCGTTCTCCAGCTAAAAGACCCTTTGCCATTCCTTCCTTTAATCCAGCTCTTCTTGCATCAAAAAGTGGTAGTGCGTCCATCATATAGTCGCTCCTGAATATCTCGTTGAGTTTCATCCTTTCGACACGCTGCTCCAAGCTTTCTGTAAAAGTGTCGGAAGGCTTTCCGCTACAAAGATAACCCAAGAAGCCCTTTATTTCAAGGTTTTCTTCCGAAGCGAAGGCAGTGGCGTTGAAGAAAATCTTGTTGACTCCGTCATTCAATGTGAAATCCTTGTTTTCCTTGCAGACTGAATTGAACGTGTATACCGGCAAACCTAACCCAAAAGGGTCTTTTGTGCAGAGGAAAATAATGTAGCTTTCCTTGAGGGTGATGTAATTGCTGCCTTTCATAAGAGTGTCGATGTCTATCATGCTCTGGTAGTAACGCATGCGCCGTGGCAAGTCATCTGGAATGTTGGTTTGCATTTCTATGTCAAAAATGCGGTCAGAGTCTTTTACATAGACATCCATGCGGATTCCATGCGCGCTATAATACGGACGGATTACCTTCTGGAGTTCCGGGTACTCAATCTTTTCAACCTTGATTCCCAGAAGACGCTCGATAACACCCTTGCAGATTTCCGGGCTTTTCATAACGTGGCAGAACATAAAGTCGTCAGTGAAGCGAAGCTCCTCAACCGGCTTTATGCGGTAGATATTATTTTCTTTGTTTTTCATATAACTAGTTAACGCAAAAAAATTGCAAAAACGGAAACAGATCACAAAAAATTTTACAAGTTTTTCTATTTCTTTCTATATTTTGTAGATTCCAGTTTTGACTCCAGCTTTTAATTTCAAAACCGCAGAAGTGTCTATTGGCATCGAAAAAGTAAGTTGTTTTTTGCTTAAAATCAACTTGGTTTTCAGTTAAAATCAAGTTGTTTCTTGTTAAAAAACAACTTGTTTCTTGTTTAAAATCAACTTGCTTTTCAGTTAAAAACAACTTGTTTTCTAGTTAAAATCAAGTTGTTTTTTATCTAAAATCAACTTGTTTTTTCAAAGCTGAAAACCAAATCATTACAGCGGCAGCGAATCCGCAAAACCAGTGAGACTGACGCAGCTTGGAAATGAAAAAAAATTACCACAGAAAATATATTGACTCTTTGATATTATATCAGCAGCCCCTTGACTAAATTGACAAGCATGGCACTTATCAACTGATCAGCAGATCACTGATAAGTTAATAAGCGGCCTGCTGATTAGCTTATCACAACACCACTGACAAAGTTAATCAGCAATGCATTGATTAGCTTAATCATCTGACCGCTGACTAGACTAATCAGCGGTTGTTCTTGCGGAGCTCTTTGCATCTATAATACCGAACTGTTGCAGACAATTTAACGGAACAATCAGAAACAAGAGCACGGATATAAAACATATCGAAAAGTTATAGTATTCAATTTTGAACATAACAGCAAATGCCTATTGGAATCAAGGTTGAAAAAATCGAATACCCGGAACTTCAGAAGGAAATCCGTCCGTACTACAGCGCGCACGGAATCAGAATGGATGTCTATGTAAAAGACTCTGACCGAATAAGGCAAATTTTCTAACCAGTTTTGCAATGCAAAACTGGAAACAAAACCTGATGAATTAGAATGATGATAAAGAAATAACTGTTTTGTTAGAGATGCAGACAACAATCCCGGATGATTTGCCGCGGCGCATGCGTTATTACCAGAGCATGATAGACATAGACACACTTATGAAAGGCAGTGATTATGTAACCCTTAAGGAAAGCTATGTGATTTTTCTCTGTACAAAAGACCCTTTCGGGTTAAATTTTCCGGTCTATACGTTCAAAACAACCTGCAAGGAGGCGAAAGACTTTGCACTGGATGACGGAATAAACAAAATATTCTTCAACGCAAGCGCCTTCGCCACGGAGAAGAATCTTGAAATAAAGGGATTCTTGGGTTATCTTTGTAGCGGAAAGCCTTCTGACAACTTTACAAAAAACTTGGAGCAGCGTGTCGAAAGGCTCAAAATCAACGAGATATTCAGGAGCGACTATATGATGGATGCACTGCCACTTTTTGACGCAAGACAAGCCGGCTTGGAGGAAGGTGCACGGAATGCAAAATTAGAGACCGCAAGAAATTTTCTTAAGGAAAATATTCCTGCAGAAACAATTGCTAAATGTACAGGACTCTCTTTGGAAGAAGTGAACAAATTAAACCAAAGTAATTCCTGAGCTGTATTCGCAAAACACGACCTTTTAACTACTTCACAATATTATTGTTTCCCACAAGCCCTTCCCCACTGCGAAACTTGATTTTCAACCTACAGTTTTCTGTATTCTCTTGTCAAAAGCACGGTGCTTGTAAGAGCGGAACAGGTTGTGGCGAGTGGCTCGGCAAAGAAAATCCCGTCAACACCGAAAAAGCGAGGCAGGACTAAAGCGAGCGGAATCAAAAGGATTATTTTCCGCAGGCAGGCGATAAAAACCGAGACCTTCGCGTTTCCAATTCCTACAAAAGTTGTCTGCGCTGCGTTCTGAATCCACATCAGCCACATTCCAGCAATGTAGACTGGCAAAAGTTTCTGCTCAATCTGCAAGATCTCGCTGCTGGAAGTAAAAAGAGAGGCAAACCCCTTTGGAAAAAGAGTCGCGCTCAAAACAAAGCAGACTGTAATAATTCCGTTCACTAAAAGCATTTTGCGGATCACTTCTTTTACGCGGCCAAATTTCTTTGCACCAAAATTGTACGAGATTATCGGCTGGACTCCGTTTGAAAATCCTGCGACCGGAATAAAAATTATCTGCATTACGCTCTGCATAATCGTCATTGCACCAACATAAATGTCTCCGCCGTAACGCTGCAAGCCCGAATTGAACACGACAAAAATTGCGCTTTCGGTCGCCTGCATGACAAACGGAGAAGCCCCGAGCGAGCTGATTTTTCTTATCACAGAAAAACTTGGCATTAATATAGAAGAATCCAGGCGGATTTCTGTTTTTTTTGAAGCCAAAAACGCGACAATCCAGACTGCGCTCACGCACTGCGAAATTATTGTTGCAAGAGCCGCGCCTTTTACACCCATTCCTAATGCAAAAATAAAGACCGGATCAAGAATGAGGTTCAGAACCGCTCCAATCAAAATTGAAACCATCGCCGTTTTCGCATGCCCCTGGCAAGTTATAAACGGATTCAAGCCAACTGAAAGCTGCACAAAAATCGTTCCCAAAAGATAAATTGAAAGATAATCATCCGCATAAGGCAAAGTTTTTCCGCTCGCACCAAAGAACATAAGAACAGGAGTCTTGAAAATCAAAAAGCACGAAGTCAAAACTGCGGAAAAAACAATCAGCATAAAAGCCGCGTTTCCCAAAATCTTCTGGGCGTTCTTTCTTGCGCAAGGGTCAAGCTCGCTTTTTCCAAGCTCAATCGCCGCAAGAGGCGCACCTCCAGTTCCGGCAAACGCGCTGAACGCAGAAACAAGCTGGATTATCGGAAGGCAGACTCCAAGTCCTGTTAACGCAAGCGAAGAATCCGAACCACCAGGCCCAGCAGAAGAAATATGCCCGATATAAATGCGGTCAACAATGTTGTAAAGAACGTTTATCAGATACGCAAGCACAGACGGAAGCGCAAGATGCAGCATAAGATGCGGGATTTTTTCCGTGCCAAGCGAGGAATCATTTTTTGAAGATTGAAGTCGCGAATTTTGCATAAAGGCGATTGTACCACAAAACAAAAGCGTATAAAAGTTTGAATGCAGATTTCTGATTTCTGTTGTATAATTTTAAGAAGAGGATTTTATGGACGACAACAAAATAGTGGAATTTATTCTGCACAAAAAAGCGATTCTATTCACCGGTATTTTCACTTTCATCGGCGCAGTCGTCTTGACATCATCCTTTCTGTATATAAATTTTACAAATAAAATAACGCATGATTTTTTTCAGGATGTGCAAATCACAAGGGAAGGCTTTTCTACTGTAAAAACAAATCCCACCAAAAAAAATGAATGTTCAATCGAAATGCAGATTCCTCTCAGAAGTGACGGTGCATTAAATTCCTGGATACTTGAAAACAACAATCTGCACGGCGCACAATATGACATATTCATAAAGAACAACACTTTATGCAAACTAAAAGACTGGAAGTTAAGGCTAAAAGTTCCAAAAGACGCAAAAATAGACAGCAGTTGGAGCGGTTCATATAGAAAAGAAAACGGCATAATTACAATCACAGGCTCAAAAGAAGCAAAAAATGAAGAAATTCTTCCATATACTTCATGCAAATTAGGATTTGTATTGTATGCGCAGAAATTTTTAACTGAAACGCAAGTTTCGTTGGAGGCAAAACTTCACAAATCACCTTTCAGTTATAATTTCTTTACGGTGTTTGTGGTAATCACCATTCTGGGAATTTTCCTTACAATTTTAATGGCAATAAATTATCTTGTCATAAAACACCAGCAGCTGCATGCTGAAAAAGAAATCTCCGAGCTTTTAAATCTTTGTGCAAGTTTTATAGACACCCGCGACGCATACACAAAACGGCATTCAATAAATGTGGCGACCTATTCAAAGATGATTGCAGAAGAACTTGGCTACAGCAAAGAATTTCAGAAGAATATTTATAACTGCGGAATTCTGCATGATGTGGGAAAAGTTCTTATTCCAAGAGCAATTTTGTGCAAGCCCGAAAAACTTTCAGAGGAAGAATGGGTTGAAATGAAAAAGCACACAGTTTATGGCGCCGAAATCCTAAAAGATTTTAATGGAATAAGAAATGTCCGTTCGGTTGTTCTATATCATCACGAACGTTATGATGGCAAAGGCTACATGAAAGGCTTAAAAGGAGAAGAAATTCCTTTAGAGGCAAGAATTGTTTGTGTCGCAGATTCATTTGACGCAATGGCAACAGACCGCGCATACCGGCCGCACCTTCCAAAAGAAATAATTATCCGCGAACTTGAAAACGGCAAAGGCGCCCAGTTTGACCCTAAAATTGCCCAGGCAATGCTAGACTTGATAAAAAACGGAAAGATTTCAATCTAACTAAAAAAGAGAAAATCTCCATTGACAAAACTAATTTAATTAGCTTAATTTAAAAAAAAGCTTTTGGAGATTTAAATGAAAAATACAAGAATTGAAACCAGCCGCCTGATTATTCGATGCTACGAAGAAAAAGATTTGAACGACCTTTATGAATACCTTTCCGATGAAGAAGTTGTGCGTTTTGAGCCATACAGCACGCTCAGCCTTGAGGGAACAAAGAAAAATCTTGAATGGAGAGTTTCTTCAGATGAGATTTTCGCAATTGAGCTGAAAGCTACCTGCAAAATGATTGGAAATGTCTTTCTTGGAAAACGCGAATGTGAAACGCTGGAACTCGGCTACGTCCTGAACAAAAAATTCTGGGGAAATGGCTACGCTTTTGAAGCCTGCAGCTCTATGTGTAAAAACGCATTTTCTAACGGCACACACAGAATCGAAGCAAACTGCGATCCGCTGAACAAAGCTTCCTGGAAACTCCTGGAGCGGCTCGGGTTTGTCCGCGAAGGGCACCTGCACAAAGACATTTACTTCCGCAAGGACAAAAACGGAAACCCAATCTGGAAAGACACTTATATTTACTCAAAATTGAATGACAAACAATAAGAAAAACTATAATTCTCACTTGAAAAACACACGAAATTCACATATATTCAATTATATAACACTGTTTTTATCTTCACCTTCACAGGAGAATTATTATGGCAAACTTAACAATTACTTTAGACGACCAGGACAAAAGAGACATCTCTTCATTCTGCGAGCAGGTCGGAATGACAGTTTCCGGTCTTTACAATGTTTTCACGAAACAAGTTCTCCGCGAGGGTCGCATACCTTTTGACATCGCCGTTGACCGCCCTAACCGCAAGACAATCAAAGCCATGAAAGAAGGCGACAGAATTGCAAACGATCCGAATGCAAAGGGGTATAACAATGTTCACGATTTGATGGAGGCTTTGTTAAAGTAATGGAATTTTCAAAAGGAAAAACAAAATATGAAGTAAGATTTACCTCCGCAATAAAAAAAGACATGAAAAAAGTCGAAAAACGACATTACGATTTGAGCCTTTTTGCAGAAATTGTTGAAAAACTCGCAAACGGTCTTTCTCTCGATGAAAAATACCACGACCATGAGCTTGAAGGAAATTGGAAAAATCACCGGGAATGTCACATAAAACCAGACTGGCTGCTGATTTATCAGATAAAAGATGAAGTTCTGATTCTTGAACTTTCCCGCACAGGAACTCATTCAGACTTGTTTAGAAAATAATTTTTAGTCTTCCTTATAATCCACTACTTTGTAGCCAGCATCAGAAACCATTTTTTTTATCAATTCTTCAGAATCCTTTTCCTTGAACAAAACTTCTGCGGAATTCTTTTTAAAGTTCACCTTTGCCCACATTCCACTGGCATTCAGTTTGTTCTGGATTCGTTTTGCGCAGTTAATACACTTCATTCCTTCTATTATAATAGTGCATTTATATGGATAATTTTTTTTGTTTTTGTCAGACGGTTTTACCGGAACTTCAGTATCTCCTCCACTGCAGCAGCTTTCTCCATGAATGTTTTTTAACAGAGTCCTTACTCCTCCAAGTGCAACTAATATCAAAACTGCAACAATGACAATATTCACAATCATTTTCGTTCCTCGCAATGAAATTTACACATTCCGCCTTGAAATGCCTTGCATGAATAGCACCCGGCCGGAATACCATTCTTTCGCTCTCTTCTTTTCTTTTTAAAAATCGAAAGAACAACAAATCCTGCCCAAAAAACAACAATAGCACCCACCACAATGTTTGCAATCATACAACTTCCTCCAGAACCTGACGTTGTTTAAACAAAGGGCACAGTACGCTTGCACTGTGCCCTCCAAAATTGTTGTCAGCTTTTATGACAAACTTCTATTTTTTATGCAGCCATAGCTCGTTTTGAATCCATTTCTGCATAAGGATTCTTTCTGAAAAGTCCGAAAAGTATTGCAATCAAGAAAATGAATGCGAACACAGTTCCAACTCCAAAATGACCCTGGGTGAACAAAGTTCCAAGCTGATAAACAATCAATGTTACAATGTATGCAAAAGCATTCTGGAACAAGATTGCAAACCAGAACCACTTTCTGTTGTGCAGCTCATTTGCCATTGTTGAAATAGCAGCCAGACAAGGTGAATCAAGCAAGTTGAACAAAAGGAAGCAGAATGCAACAAGACCTGTAGGGAACCATTTTGCAATAGCATCAACGGCCTTAATCGCGCTTCCTTCTTCTTCCGCATCTTCGCCTTCTACAGCTTCTGCGTCATCAGCAGCATCTCCAGGAAGAACATCAGAAACATCACCAGCACCAGCAAGAGCTTCTGTATCTTCATCAGTTGCACCGGCAAGAACACCCATTGTTGTAACAATTCCTTCCTTTGCAGAGAAACCAGAGATAACAGAAGCAGCACACTGCCAGCCGCCTTCTTCACCACCAAATCCAAGTGGAATAAATGCGTAACGAAGAACGCCACCAACTTTTGCCATTATAGAATCATTAGGATCATCAACAAGTCCAAAAGAAACTTTTTCAGCAACTGGAGCAACATCTACATTTTCAGCAGCAACCTCTTCAGCGTTTTCTGCAGAATTATCTACAGAAGCTTCTACAGTTGTCGCGTTTTCAGCAACTTCAGATTTTGATTCCCAGCCATAGCTAGAAAGGAACCACATCACAAGACAAGCAAGGAACAAAATTGTTCCGGCCTTTTTAATAAATGACCACAAGCGTTCCCAAGTATGAAGAAGAACTGTCTTAAGCTGCGGAATATGATACTGTGGAAGTTCCATGATGAATGGAGCTGCCGGTCCATGGAAATACTTTGTCTTTTTAAGAATGATAGAAGCAAGCAATACACAGGCAATTCCAATCGCATACATTGCAGGCGCAACCCAAGAAGCATTTGATTTTGTGAACTTTGTCGCGATAATAGCAGCAATCATTGCAATTACAGGAAGTTTTGCACCACAAGGAATCCAAGTTGTTGTCATGATTGTCATGCGGCGGTCATTTTCGTTTTCAATTGTACGGCTTGCCATGATTCCTGGAATTCCACATCCGGAACTGATAAGAAGCGGAATAAATGACTTTCCTGAAAGACCGAATTTTCTGAACACACGATCCATAACAAATGCAATGCGAACCATATATCCAACATCTTCTAGAATTGAAAGAAGAATGAACAAAACTGCCATCTGCGGAACAAAGCCCAGAACGGCGCCAAGTCCACCAAGAATTCCGTTTACAATACAGTCAATAAGAACCGGATTTGCGCCGGCATTTTCAAGCAAAGTCTGAGTTCCACCCTGAATCCATTCGCCAAACAAAACATCGTTTGCCCAGTCAGTTCCCATGCTACCAACAGTAGAAACCGCCACCCAATAAACAAACCACATTACAGCAAGGAAAATCGGAATTCCTAAAATTCGGTTTGTAATAATGCGGTCAATCTTGTCAGAAGTTGTCATTGTCTTTCCAGACTTTACAAGAACTCCCTTAAGAACTGAAGAAATGTAATTATATCGTTCATTTGTTATGATTGACTCAATGTCATCATCGTGCGACTTTTCAAGAGATTTTGTAACTTCCTCTGCTTTTGATTTTGCGGCCGCATCCAAATTGAGTTTTTCAAGGATAACGCTGTCGCGCTCAAGAACTTTTATAGCTGTCCAGCGTCGGGTTGATTCCGACACGGAAGCCGGAAGAATTGCTTCAACTTCACTGATTGCCTTTTCAACATCAGATGCAAAACAAGCGGCAGGAACTTTTGTATTTTCCTTTGCAGCCTGCGCAGCGGCTTCAGCAACTTCCTTCACTCCTTTTCCATGAAGAGCAACTGTCTCAACAACTTTACAGCCAAGTTTTTCAGCAAGTTTTTTGCTGTCAATTTTATCACCAGATTTTTTAAGGGCATCAACCATGTTCAATGCAATAACAACAGGTTTTCCAAGTTCAAGAATCTGGGTTGTAAGATACAAGTTTCTTTCAATGTTTGTGGCATCAACAATATCAATTACAGCAGAAGGCTCATCTGACGCAAGGTAGTCGCGGGAAACAACTTCCTCACTTGTATATGGAGAAAGCGAATAAATTCCCGGAAGGTCTGTTACAACCAGATCTTTGCTTCCTTTTACTTTTCCTTCTTTTTTTTCAACTGTTACTCCTGGCCAGTTTCCTACGTACTGAACTGTACCGGTAAGCGAGTTGAACATTGTTGTTTTTCCGCAGTTTGGATTTCCTGCCAGAGCAATTTTTGTGTTCATTTCAATATTCCTCTTTTTTGATTACTCAACTTCAATGTTTTCTGCATCAGCTTTGCGTACAGAAAGCTCATATCCGCGGATTGTAACTTCCACAGGATCTCCAAGAGGCGCAACTTTTCTTACAAAAACCTTGCATCCTTTTGTAAAGCCCATGTCCATAAGACGTCGTTTCAGCGCACCTTCACCGTTCAGCTTTGTGACTGTAACAGTGGAATTTACGCTAGCATCTTTTAATGTGCCCATATATTTATCTCCTTAAACAAAACCTATGCAACCTGGATTTTTGAAGCCATGCTCTTATCAATGGCAATGCGGGATTCTTTTACTTTAACAATTAATCCAGTCGGAATTTTTTGAATTATAGTAACTTTTGAACCTTCCGAAAAACCCATATCAGACAAATGTTGCTTGGAAGCCTGGGTTCCAGTTATTGAAGTTACAGAAAGCTCATCTCCAATTGAAGCAAAAAGCAATGGCATAATATTCGTTCTCCTTTACCTAATGATAATTAGAAATTAAACAGCCTAAAAGTTAGCTATCGTTAACTATAATATTTTTTTATATATCTGATGTCAATATATTTTTTTAGAAAATGAAGAGATATGAAATTAGAAAAGAAAGTTTGTCTGAATATCGAAGTTTTTATAGATTCATCATAAAAATTGAATCAGCT
>DLKK01000097.1 GCA_002478955.1 Treponema sp. UBA7590 | reverse complement strand
TTCCTTCTTTAAACAAAGGCTCCATGCTAACGCCTTTAGTTTGACAAATAAACGAGCCGTTTCGATTTAAAATCTCTTCTATTTTATCCATATTATTTTTTAAACAAGCCCTTTAATCTTCTTTTAATTTTTGCGTTTAATCTTACGAAAGGAAAAGTAAAATCAATAAAAAAGCACCTTAATTTTAATGCAAATTTATTCTGGTTGATAGCATAAATATTTAACGCTCTATAGCATTTTTCCTGAATATAGTTGTCGGGTCTAAATTCATTATATTTTATTATTTTATATTTTAAAGATTTTTTCATATAGGTATCGTAAAAATCTTTTTTGGCAGAAACGGTAAAATCTTTATAATATTTTTTTACGTCTTTCGTGTTTTTTATTTCTTTAACCCACCAATTACCTGCGTATATAATAAAATAATGAAAAAAGCCGGAAATCTTGTGAAAGTCGGCCAGAATATTGAAAAGGAATTCGGCGTTCCGATTATAAACAAACGTATTTCTGTAACGCCAATCGCTTTGGTTGCCGGTGCGAGTGATGCAAAGTCTTATGTTGAATATTGCAAGACTTTGGATAAATGCACAAAAGAGCTTGTGGTAAATTTTATTGGCGGATTTTCTGCGCTTGTTCAGAAAGGAATTACCCCTGCGGATCGGATTTTGATTGATTCAATTCCAGAAGCTTTGGCTCAAACTGATTTTGTTTGTTCATCTGTAAATGTTGGAACCACAAAAAACGGAATCAATATGGATGCCGTAAAATTGATGGGCGAAACAATTGTAAAAACTGCAGAAATCTCAAAAACTCTTCCTATTAATGGTTGTGCAAAACTTGTTGTTTTCTGCAATGCGCCAGAAGATAATCCGTTTATGGCAGGAGCTTTTCATGGACCTGGCGAAGGCGACTGCGTAATCAATGTTGGTGTTTCTGGACCGGGAGTTATTCTTGCGGCGGCTCGCGAATATAAAGGCAAACCGATAAATGAGCTTGCGGACGGAATCAAGAAGATGGCTTTTAAAATTACTAGAATGGGGCAGCTTGTTGGTTCAGAGGCGGCAAAACGTCTTGGCGTTCAGTTTGGAATTTTGGATCTTTCATTGGCGCCAACTCCGGCAGTTGGTGATTCTGTTGCGCGAATCCTTGAAGAAATCGGGCTTGATGGTGCTGGTGCGCCAGGAACAACTGCGGCTCTCGCAATGCTTACCGATATGGTCAAAAAGGGCGGAGTAATGGCTTCCACAAATGTTGGAGGACTTTCCGGGGCGTTCATTCCTGTTTCAGAAGATGAAGGAATGATTAATGCGGTTGAAAAAGGTTCAATCTGTCTTGAAAAGCTTGAGGCAATGACAACTGTTTGTTCTGTTGGACTTGATATGATTGCAATTCCAGGTGATACTCCAGCTACAACAATTTCTGGAATTTTGGCGGATGAATTTGCAATTGGAATGGTAAACAATAAAACTACGGCTTGCCGACTTATTCCTGCGCCTGGCAAAAAAGCTGGAGAATGGGTTGAATTTGGCGGTCTTTTGGGCGGTTGCCCGGTAATGCCTGTAAGCAAATTTGGTTGCGCTGACTTTATAAACCGAGGCGGAAGAATTCCTGCCCCAATCCACAGTTTTAGAAACTGATTTTGCAAAGCTGAATCGTCAGAATGTTTTTTGTTCCGTTAAGCGAAATCCGGGGAAAAAATAAATTTGCGTTGATGCGTTTTTTGTGCAGATACGAATCCTTGTGTGTTCAATTTTCGGCAATTCTTAAAAAAAACATTTCTGGCACATACGCTGTTTATATAAATGAATCTTTTCAGGATTTGTACGGAATTTTTTGCGTAAAAAAAACGATTTTTCATCTTTTGCCGTTTGTAAAATCTGGTTCCGAAATAGCATTGCAGGATGATTTTGTTGAGTCGTTTGTAAATTTTTATAAATCAGGAAATTTTAAAAATCCGCTTTGTGTAAATGGAACAAAAAACGGTACAAGTCTGATTTTAAAATGCTTTGAAAAAATGAATTTTCTGCCATCTCAAGTGAATGATTATAATCTTTTAAAGCTCGAAAACAAAGAATTTCTTTTGAATCTTAAAAAACAGCCGCCACAATCTGCGCAAACTGGAAAATTTCAGATAATTCACTGCAAAAAAGATATGCAGAACGATGAAAAGTTAAGGCTTCTTGAACTGCAAAAATCCTACGAGCAGGAAGAAGTTGTTCCTGAATGTTTTAATTTTGACGAGGATTTTTGCCGTTTACGTTTTTTTAATTCGCTTAGAACTCAGTTTGTTCTTGCTTTAAAAAATGAAGAAAACCAGTTTGTTGCAAAAGCCGGAACGAATGCAATGGGCTTTAAATTTGTTCAGCTTGGCGGAATTTTTACCCAAAAAGATTGCCGGGGCAGACATTTCGCGAAATATCTTCTGCAGGTACTTTTATTCAGGCTTTTAAAAATACATAAATCGGTTGTGCTTTTTGTAAAAAAACAGAATGTTCCAGCGAATAAACTTTATAATTCTTTAAGTTTCAAGAAAATATCAGATTATTCAATTGCATATTTCAAGCAGAACCTTTAAAGTTTTAACATCTAAAAAAATAAGGGGAAATTATGACTCCACAAGTAATTGCAAAAATCATTGCATTCATTTTGTATTTAGGATTTATGATTTATATAGGTCTGAAAACTGCAAGCAAGAACAATGATTCTGCTGACTTTTTTCTGGGCGGACGAAAAATCGGACCGTGGGTAACAGCACTTTCTGCGGAAGCTTCTGATTCTTCAGCTTGGCTTTTGATGGGCTTGCCTGGTCTTTGTTACCTTGGCGGTATTAAGGAAACTTTTTGGACGGCGTTGGGACTTTGTGTTGGAACTTATCTTGCGTGGTTATTCGTTGCGAAGCCGCTAAGAAAGTGCTCGGTTGCGTTCGGGGATTCAATCACTGTTCCAGAATTTCTTTCAAACAGATTTAAGGATAAGACACATATTCTTTCTGTGATTTCTGGACTTTTCATCGTTCTGTTTTTTACAATTTATACTGCGTCTGGATTTGTTGCGTGCGCAAAACTTTTGAATTCTGTTTTTGGACTTCCATATCATGCGGGATTAGCAATTGGTTTGGTTGTAATTCTTTGCTACACAATTACCGGTGGATATACTGCTGTTTGTACAACTGATTTTGTTCAGGGAACTTTGATTTTTGTGGCTTTTGTTGTTTCTGCGACAATTGCGGTAATTTCTGTTGGCGGACCTTTTAAAGCTGTTGAGGCAGTTCGTGCTTTTGATGCGCAGGCAGTTGCCGGAAATTTTGGTGAGGCGATGAAAAATGCTTTTGGTGCAAACAGCCATTACAGCGTGATGAACATTATTTCAGCATTGGCTTGGGGGCTTGGCTATTTTGGAATGCCACACATAATCGTTCGTTTTATGGGAATTGATTCAGTTTCTTCTATTAAAACTGCGCGTAGAATTGGAATTTCCTGGATGGTAGTTTCTTACATTGGAACATTTATCATTGGAACAATTGGAACTGCATATCTTTTGAATCACGGAATTCTCTTAAACGGTGGCGAGCAGATTGCAAATTTTGCTACGGGAGATTCTGAAACAGTATTTTCAGTGACAATGCAGCAAATGTATCCGGCGTTTATCGCAGGAATTTTCCTTTGTGCGATTCTTGCGGCTTCAATGTCTACTGCTGACAGCCAGTTGCTTGCGGCTTCTTCTGCGGTTAGCCGTGACATTTATAAAGGAATCATCAAAAAGAATGCTGAAGAAAAGGAAGTTTTGAACATTGGACGTTTTGTTGTGTTTTTAATTGCTTTGATAGCTTTGCTTCTTTCTTTGAATCCAAATTCTTCCATTTTTGGTCTTGTTTCTTACGCATGGGCTGGATTTGGTGCGACTTTCGGACCTCTTGTTCTTTTGGCATTGTACTGGAAAGGTGCAACTGCAAAAGGCGCAATTACAGGAATGATTCTTGGTGGAATTACAGTTGTTGTTTGGCATCAGATTCCAGGTTCGGTTTCGCCGATCTTTGGTTTGTATGAAATTCTTCCAGGATTCATAGTTTGTCTTGTTTCTGCTGTTGTAGTTTCTTTGCTTGATAAAAACAAAGATCCGGAAATGCTTGCGGAATTTGACAATTATAAAAAAATTGCAGAGTAAATTATTCAATTTATGCTAAAAAGCACAGGTCATGCAGATTTACCGCTTCATTACGGAACTGTTCCGCGCTGGCTTGCCGACCGAATGATGGTTCTTGGAACTTTGATTGTTGAATCCTTAGTTCAAAATTATGGCAAAAAAGAAGTTCTTCGGCGCTTGAGCGATCCTTTGTGGTTTCAGTCTTTTGGAAGCGTAATGGGCATGGACTGGCATTCTTCTGGAATTACAACCAGCGTGATGTATGCGTTGAAGCGAGGAATAAATCCGCGTGCAAAGGAATTTGGGCTTTATATTTGCGGCGGCCGCGGAAAATATTCCCGCAGAACTCCAGAGGAACTTTTTGCGTTGGCTGAAAATTCCGGGCTTGATGGAAACGATTTGGTGCGTTCGAGCAGATTGTGCGCAAAGGTTGACAATACGGCGGTTCAGGACGGTTTTCAGCTTTATCCGCATAATTTTATTCTTTCCAGCGAAGGCGACTGGGCGGTTGTCCAGCAGGGAATGAACGAAAACACGCGAACTGCGCGGCGCTATCATTGGTGCAGCGCAAATATCAAGTCTTTTGTGGAAGAGCCTCACACGGCGGTAACTGGCGAAAATCAGGGAAAAATTTTAAATCTTACGGCAAAAAACGCGGAAAAAACTCGTGGCGCAATTATGGATTTTACCAAAGAAACTCCGGACAAAATTTTGCATGAAATAAAAAAAATTACTGAACCGGATTCAAGTTTTTCTGTTGGTTATGGCGGTTCTTCTAAAACTGTGGCAAAAAAATCCAGCGTTGAGCAGGGATTGCTTTTTCCTGAATTTGCGGATTCCCCATTGCCAGAAAGATTGAAAATTCAAGTTGATGAAAAAGAAATAATTCACGCGGAACGAAATATTGTTTTGCCGCAGCATCATGAAGTCCGCTCGGAAGATGTGGATTTAAAGCGTTTAGGCGCGGTTCTTTCCACAGCCTACGAAAATCAGCCTGAAAATTTTGAGTCACTTTTGCTTACGCCAGGTCTTGGGCCAAGAACTCTTCAGTCGTTGACGTTGGTAAGCGAAGTTATTCACGGAACGCCTAGCCGATTTTCTGATCCTGCGCGCTTTAGTTTTGCTCATGGCGGAAAAGATGGGCATCCGTTTCCTGTTCCTTTAAAAGTCTATGATGAATCAATCAAGGTTTTGCGCGACAGCATTGAAAAATCAAAATTAGGTTATAACGATAAATCTGACTGTTTGCTCCGCTTGCATCAGACTGCGTTAAATATAGAAAAGAATTGCGAGCCGCTCGCGGATTTTGAAGCAACTTTGAGCCATGAAAAAGAACATTCAAAAGAGTGGGGCGGTCGGACGGTTATGGACTAGTAATTCATTTTGTATTATACTACTAAATTACTAGGAAAATAGGATATGAAGATTTCAACACGCGGAAGATACGCATTAAGTTTTATGATTGATTTGGCTCAACAAGGAAGAGGCGGATATGTTCCTTTGAAAGATATTTCTGAACGGCAAGGAATTTCCATAAAATATCTTGAACAGATTACAGCGCTTCTTAGCAAATTTGGGTTGCTGCAAAGCATCCGCGGTCCGCAGGGTGGCTATAGGCTTGCAAAAGACTCTTCTGAATATACAGTTGGCGAAATTCTTAGGACAACAGAAGGAAACCTTGCTCCAGTTGATTATGACGAAAAAGACGCAACATCTTCCGAGCAGACAATAAATACAGCAACCGCAAAAATGTGGGCAGGTTTAAATAAAGTTGTAAACGATTATCTGGACTCAATAACTTTAGATTCTCTTGTTTACAACTCTGGCACTTGCGATTATGTGATTTAGCTAGAATGTTGAGTTTTTTTTCTGGTGGCTGATTCAATTTTAGTGTTGAATTTATAAAACTCGACATTTGGGCTATTTAATTTATTTTGTTAATTCGTAAAGAATTATTGAGCTTGCCTGGGCTACGTTTAAGCTGTCTACGGCTGGCTCTTTTTTTCCTTCTGAAAGTCCGGCGAAAGGAATTAAAACAAGTTCATCACAGTTTTGCTTTACTTCTTTTGAAATTCCATTTTCTTCGTTTCCAAGCACAACAACGGCTGGTTTCCCTTTTGTCATTGATTTTATGTCTGAGGCAAATTTGCTGCGCGCGGACAAATCAGTTCCGATTCTGACCATTCTGTTTTTCAGTGCTTCCAAAAGCCGTGGAATTGATCGCACCGAATAAATCTTTACAAACTCCATTCCACCTTCCGCAATTCTGTAGGAACTAGTTGTGATTGCGCTTTCTGATTCATCTTCCGGGATTACAATATTTTTTACACCAAAAAACGCGGCGCTTCTTACGATTGCACCAAAATTATTTGCGTTTCCAATGTGGTCAAGGATGAGCGCATTTTCTTTGTTTTCAATCCATTCGTCGGTAATATCTGAATCCAGCGGAATAATCTGAGGCATATAAATCATTGCCACAACGCCCTGGTTGTGAACTGTACCGCTTAGTTTTTCCAGCTCTTTTGCGTCTTTTACTTTGTTGTAGATTCCTTTTCGTGCCGCGAGTTTTTTGCAAAGTCCGCCGAATAATGGAGCAAGTTCTTCTGTGAAATAAAGTCGTCTGATTCGCTCGCTGTTATGTTTTTCCAGTTTTTTAACGGTCGCAAATCCGCAAACCGCAAGTTCATTGTTCTGTTTGTTTCGCATGGGAAAAATTATATCTGAATTTTTAAGTTTGTGGCAGTAAATGTGTTATGAAAAAAAGTAAAATGATAAAAAATGACGAAACGGAAGCGAAAAACTCAAAATGGCGTAATTTGCCATTTTTTTGCCGCAGGCATAAAAGAAAACTGAAAAGGAGCTTTGCGAATTGAAGTTTTCTTCCTAAAAAAATTGCAACCATAGCCGATTTTGATTTTTCGCTGAAAGTGCAGTCATTTTTGTGCGAGTGCCACATAAATTGTTGACTAAATTTTTTTGATGTGATTTAATCAATTTGCGAATCAGTCGCAAATTTAAAACGATGATATATTCAACTGAACAAAGAAATATTCTTCTTTCTTTTTTAAGCAAAAATCCGGACAAAATGTTTTCTGTAAAACAGATTGAATCAGGACTTGCGGGAAAAGGAATCAGCAAAAGCGCGATTTACAGAAATTTGGCGGAACTTGAGACAGAAGAAAAAATCCGTAGATGCTCAAAATCTGGTTCAAGGGAAATGTTTTATCAGTTTTATGACTGTCAGGTTTGCCGTTCGCATATTCATCTTTCGTGTTCAAAATGCGGAAAAATTTTCCACATGGAAGATGAGAATGCGCAAAAACTGATTTTGGAGCTTGAGCAGACAGAAGGCTTTGAGATAAACAGAGGTGAAAGCACATTGATAGGAATCTGCAGGGAATGTTCGGCTTCAAAATGATGATTTGGGGATTTATGAAAAAAAATTTTAATTTGTTTTTGGCTGGAATTATTCTGCTTGGAATTTTTTCCGGATGTGCAAAAAAAACTTTCAATGATGGAAAAATCAATGTAGTTGCAACGATTTTTCCGGTTTATGATTGGGCAAAAAATGTTGCAGGCGATTCTTCGGGCGTGAATGTTGAGCTTCTTGTGAAAAATGGTGTCGATTTACATTCTTTTCAGCCTTCTGCGGCAGACATAATAAAAATTTCTACAGCGGATGTGCTTGTGTTTGTTGGCGGCGAAAGCGATTCCTGGGTGAAAGATGTCTTGAAAAATCCGGCGAATAAAAATATTGCAGTTATAAATCTTATGGATTTGCTTGAAAATTCAGTTAAGCAGGAAGAATTTGTAGAAGGAATGACCGCTGAAAAAGCAGAAAATCCACTGGAAGAAAAAATAAATTCTCATAATCATAATGAAGTTGAATACGATGAGCACGTCTGGCTTTCTGCGCAAAATGCAAAAATTGCCACGGCAAAAATCACGGAAATTCTTTGTGGAAAGGATTCTGAAAATGCGGAACTTTACACAAAAAATAAAAATTCCTACGTTCAGCAGCTTGAGCAGCTGAAAAATTTCTACAATCCTCAAGGTGAAAAAAACAAAACCATAATCGTCTGTGACCGCTTTCCGTTCAGATATATGACGGACGAGCTTGGAATAAAATATTTTGCGGCTTTTGTAGGATGTTCTGCGGAGACTGAGGCGAGTTTTGAGACAATCGCCTTTCTTTCAAGAAAAATCCAGGAACTTGGCGTGCAGAAAGTTTATGTTTCAGAAAGTTCTGACAAAAAAATTGCGGAAACAGTAATAAGAAATGCTGGGCAAACTGGAAAATGTAAAATTGAGGTTTTGGATTCAATGCAGTCGGTGACTTTAGAGCAGTCAGAAAACGGAAAAAGTTACATTGAAGTTATGAAAGAAAACTATAAAAAATTGAGTGAATAAATTTCTCGGTTTTTGATTTGAATTTAAGGCGGAAATATGGCGCAGTTAATTTGTGAAAATCTTACGTTGGGCTACGATTCAAAAGTCATTGTGAAAGATTTGTCATTCAGTGTGAATTCCGGAGATTATCTTTGCATTGTGGGTGAAAATGGTTCCGGAAAATCAACGCTGATGAAAACAATTCTTCATCTTTTAAAGCCGATTTCTGGAAAAATTGAAACTGGCGACGGACTTTTGCCGGATGAAATTGGTTATCTTCCGCAGCAGACTTTTGTTCAGAAAGATTTTCCGGCTAGCGTTCAGGAAATTGTTCTGAGCGGAAACCAAAGCCGCTGCAAAAATCGTTTTTGGTACAACAAGGCGGAAAAACAACTTGCCGTGGAAAATATGGAAAAAATGGGAATAACGAATCTTGCAAAAAAATGTTATCGGGAACTTTCTGGTGGCCAACAGCAGCGAGTTCTGCTTGCAAGAGCTTTGTGCGCGACTCAAAAAATGCTTCTGCTGGATGAGCCGGTAAGCGCGCTGGATCCTGGTGCTCAGGAAGAAATGTATTCTCTTATTGAAAATCTGCACAAAGGCGGAATTACAATTATAATGATTAGCCATGATATTGAAGCCGCCCTGAAATATGCGACTCACGTTCTGCACATTGGGGAAGAAATATTTTTTGGCACAAAAGATGAATTTATCCATAAATCAAATTGTCCTGATTGCAATGGGCAGATTAAAAAAGTTTTTGGAAGAATTTTTAAGTAAGGGGATTTTATGAGCACGCTGATTCAATATTTTCATTTTTCTTTCGTGCAGTACGCTTTTATTGTTGGCGTTTTGATTGCAATATGTTCTTCGCTTTTGGGCGTTACGCTTGTCTTAAAGAGATTCAGTTTTATTGGTGACGGATTGAGCCATGTTGCGTTTGGCGCAATGTCGATTGCTAGCGTCTTGAATTTGAGCAACAATATGTATCTTGTTTTGCCGTTTACGGTTGTTGCGGCAATTTTGCTTTTGCGGACTGGAAAGAACACAAAAATTCAAGGCGATGCCGCGGTTGCGATTATTTCGGTTTCATCACTTGCACTTGGCTATCTTATAATGAACATTTTTAAATCATCGAATAATCTTGCTGGCGATGTTTGCTCAACTTTGTTTGGTTCAACTTCTATTTTAACACTTTCAAAAAGTGAAGTTTATTTGTGTGTTGCGCTTTCTGTTGTTGTGATTGCCTGTTTTTTTGTTTTTTACAATAAAATTTTTGCGGTTACATTTGACGAAAGTTTTGCGCAGGCTGTTGGAACTCACGCTTCGGCATACAATTTTGCGATTGCGATTATTATTGCGGTGATAATTGTGCTTGCAATGAATCTTGTTGGCTCACTTTTGATTTCTGCGCTGGTGATTTTTCCGGCGCTTTCTGCAATGCGGGTTTTTAAAAGCTTTAAATCTGTTACAATTTGTTCGGCATGCATTAGCGTTGTCTGTGCGGTTTCTGGACTTTTGATTTCGATTCTGGCAGGAACTCCAGTCGGCTCAACGATTGTTGCGGCAGATTTTGTTGCGTTCATTGTTTTTTATTTTGCTGGAAAGATTGGGGAGCGGTAAAATGCGAGCTTTTAAAATTTTTATGCTGATTTTTTTGAATTTGGTTTTGTTTGGATGCAATAAAATTCAGAAAAATGCTGATTCTGAAAATTACTCTGAAAAAGAAAAAGTTGACTTTGATCTTTCCGCAATGAAACCGAATATGGTTTATGCGCATGTTTTTGATATGCTTGTGAGCCCGGAAACTTATGAAAACAAAATTATAAGAATGAAAGGCAATTTTGAAATTTACGAAGGTTCTGAAATTATGGGCAAAAGCTATGCCGTTATAATTTATGATGCCTTGGCGTGCTGCCAGCAGGGAATTGAATTTCGCTATGATTTTGGAAATAATTTGCCGGAAAAAGGTTCAGAAATAACTGTGACAGGAAAATTTGTTCTTTCAGAACTGGAATCTGGAATAAGTTATAATTTTGTTCAGGCAGATTCTGTTGAATTTTAGTTTTTTCTGAAATCTGCTAAAATTCCTTGTAATTTTCATCAAGTTCTTCTTCAAGCCAAAGCGAAAGTTCCGCCGTTACTTTTGAAAGTTTTTGCGCCCGGTTTTTTCCAGTGATTGAACATTCCCACACAACTGCGACGCGCCAGCAGTTTTCCAGATAAGTTTTTATGATTTTTGAGTCGCGCTTTTTATTGCGTTCAATTTTGTTTTTCCAGAATTCTGTGTTTGTTTTTGGCAACCTGAAAAGCTGGCAGTTTTCGTGACCATGCCAAAAACATCCGTTTATAAAAATCACCGCATTGTAGTGCGGAAGAAGAATGTCGGGAGTGCCGATGTAACGCTTGTCATTTTTGCGGAATCTGAAACCTGCCTTGAAAAGTGCTTTTCGCAGAAACACTTCGGGTTTTGTGTTTTTGCTGTGAATTTTTGACATGTTCAGGCTGCGTTGTTCTGGAGTTAATCTGTCCATTTTCTTCTATATATTAGTTTGAAATTTGAGTTTTGATAATTCTGAAATTTCATTCTATTATATAGCACCGCAGGTAGAATGGGTAGGCGAAAATGTCGAGCTTTGCGAGACAGTTGAGCCGAGGAAAAGGCTTTTCCCTACAAAATAAAAAAATCGTGTTTTTTTGCTTGTTTCTATTTATAGAAACGGTTATAATTATGGTATGAAAAAGATGAATTTTATTGCAGGCGTTTGTGCTTGTGCTATTTTGGCGGCTGGTTGCTCAAAGAAATCTTCTGACAATGCGGCTGCGGGAAAATCTGTTAAAATTGGAATTGCGAAAATTGTTCAGCATGTGGCTCTTGATGACATTGAGCGTGGCGTTATTGATGCCGTAAAAGATGCTGGAATTAACGCAACTTATGACTTGCAGAATGCGAACGGTGATGTTAATACTGCAAATCAGATTGCTTCGCAATTTAAAGATGAAAAGGTTGATGTTGCTGTTGGAATTGCCACCCCGGTTGCTGTTGCTCTTGCCAACACAATCAAGGACGTTCCGGTTGTTTTTGGAACTGTTACAGACCCGATAAAAGCTGGACTTGTGACAACTTTGGCGCACGGTGAAAAAAATGTTACTGGAATGAGCGATGAGCTGCCGTCTGTTGAGCATATTAAACTGTTCAAGAAAATTGCGGGAATCAAGACTCTTGGTTACATTTATACTTCCAGCGAGGACAATTCGCTTTCTGGTCTTGAGCTTGTAAAAAAAGGTTGTGCAGAAGCCGGGCTTGAGCTTGTTACTCAGTCTATTTCTGCGTCTTCTGAAGTAAAACAGGCTGCGGAGGCAATTGTTGGTCGCGTTGATGGAATTTATCTTACAACTGATAATACTGTGTTCAGCGCGCTTCCGGCTTTGGTTGGCGTTTTTAACAAAGCTAAAAAGCCGATTTTTTCTGGTGATGTTACTGGCGCAAAAAATGGCGGTTGTTTTATGGCTTCTGGTTTTAATTATTACAAGGCTGGTCGCGCAACAGGTGAGATGGTTGTTCAGATTTTGAACGGCGCAAAACCTAGCGAAATGCCTGTTCGTTTTATGACAAAACCTTCTGATTCTGATTTGCTTTTTGATTTGGATGCGGCTGCACTTTGCGGAATTACAATTCCAGAGGAATATCTTTCGCAGGCAACTTATATTATTCAGAACGGTAAATTGGAAGAAAAATAAGATATGTTGGAAACTGTACTCATAGAAGGCTTTATTTATGGAATTATGGTTCTGGGCGTTTTTGTTTCGTACAGAACTTTGAATTTTTGTGATATGACCGTAGACGGAGCGTTTCCGATGGGCGGTTGCATTCTTGCGGCTTGCCTTCAGTTGGGAATTCCGCCGTTTGTCGCATTGCTGATTGCTTTTGTTGGCGGATGTGTTGCTGGTCTTTGCACAACAATGCTTTACACAAAGCTTCGTATTCCAGATTTGCTTGCCGGAATTCTTATGATGACAATGCTTTATTCTATAAATCTGCGGATTATGAATAACCGCGCGAATGTTTCGTTTTTAAGGATAAAGACTACGTTCAGCAGCATTACAGCTTTCTTTGAGGAACGGTTTCCTTCTCTTCCTTCTGAATTTGGAATTCTTTTATTTTTAATAATTTTTATTGTTGTCCTGAAATCTTTGCTGGATTTGTTTTTTCACACAGATTTGGGACTTACGATGGGCGCTCTTGGCGCAAATGAACAGATGATTGTCAGCCAGGGCGTGAATCCGCAGGTTGTGCGCGGAATCGGCATTTGTTTTGGAGATGGGCTTGCTTCCTTGGCCGGCGCTTTTGCTGCGATGTACAATGGATTTGCCGATGTTGGAAGCGGAACTGGCGTTATTGTGAGCGGGCTTGCTTCTTTGATGCTTGGAGAATTTATAATCCGCTCAAACAAAATTGGCTGGCAAACTTTGCGCGTTTTGATTGGCTCAATAATTTACCGCGCGCTTATGCTGATTGCCCGAAAATATGGACATTTTGTAAATCTTACACCGAACGATTTAAAGTTGATTACAGGAATTTTAATCATCATCTGTCTTATTATTTCTAACATAAAAGGCAAAAAAGACTGGAAAATTCATTTTAGACGACCAGCGAAAAACGGAGCTTCAAAATGATAACAATTGAAAATCTTAACGTTGTTTTTAATAAAGGAACTCCGGATGAAAACCATGCGCTGAAAAATATCAATCTAAAAATTGATAAAGGTGACTTTATAACAGTGATCGGTTCAAATGGCGCAGGAAAATCAACTTTATACAATGCGATTGCAGGAACAATAAAGCCAGAAAGCGGACACATTTTTTTGGATGAAGAAAACCGCGAGATTACTTTTGACAAGGAATATAAAAGGGCGCGCTATATAGGACGCATTTTTCAGAATCCTCTTCTGGGAACTGCCGGAAAAATGAGCCTTGAAGACAACATGATGATTTGCAGCAAAAAAGGCTGGAAAGGTTTGAAAATCAGCCTGAACGGAAAAATGCGCGAATATTTTAAAAATCAGCTAAAAGTTCTTGATATGGGACTGGAAAATCGCCTGAACGACAATGTGAATCAGTTTAGCGGCGGTCAGCGCCAGGCATTGACTTTGCTGATGGCGGTTATGTCTAAACCGGATTTGCTTTTGCTTGACGAGCACACGGCGGCTTTGGATCCTACGAACGCTGATATTGTTATGCGGCTTACGCGCCAGTTTGCGGAAGAATACAATCTTACTGTTATGATGGTTACGCACAACATGAAGCACGCGCTTGAATACGGAAACCGCCTTATCATGATGGACGACGGAGAAATAATTTTTGATGTGAAAGGCAAGGAAAAATCCGACTTGACGATGGACGATATTGTTGAGCGCTTTAAACAAATCAAGAAAAAGGAACTTTCCAACGACCAGATGATGCTTCAGTAATATTCAATTTTTATACTAAATTAACCCGAATGTTGAGTTTTATCTGAATCCATAAATTGAATA
>DLKK01000063.1:20723-24403 GCA_002478955.1 Treponema sp. UBA7590 | reverse complement strand
CTCGGTTGCCGCTTTCTTTTTCTTCTCGCTTATTCAATTTATTTTTTCAGCATAATTCAGTAAATCCACCTGTGCTTTCATTATCTCAGTAAAAACAAAATTTCTTGTTCACGTTCCTATTTTGTTCCCGGAATAAGCTCAAGGATTTCTTTGATTGGCATGCACATTCCGTCTGTTTCAAACGAGCGTTCGGCTTCCAGGATTGTCTCGGCGCATTTTTTCATTGCCGGGTACGATGAACGCAGCATATGATTCGCGTAGATAATCACGTTTGCACCCCATTCGGCAAGTTCTTTTTCCTTGAACTGGTTGTAAGTTGTCGGAACAAGCACAATCGGGATTTTGTCGTATTCTTTCCTGAACCGCTGGCAGAATTCCTTTATGTCCGCTCCGCTCTTGTCCTTCGAGTGAATCATAATTCCATCTGCGCCTGCGCGGACTGCGGCAAAAGCCTTTGTAAGAGCCTCATCAACAGAATATCCTGCGATAATTTCTTCGATTCTTGCGATAATCATAAAATCTTTTGTAACTTGCGCGCGCTTTCCTGCGCTTATTTTCTCACAGAATTCCTCTTCTGTTGCAAGAACTTGCTTTGCTTCCGTTCCAAAAAGCGAATTCTTTTTGAGTCCTTTTTTGTCCTCGATTATTACCGCGCTTACGCCGTTGCGTTCCAAAGTGCGCACTGTAAAGACAAAATGTTCCGGGATTCCGCCTGTGTCACCGTCGTAGATAATCGGTTTTGTGGTACATTCAAGGATGTCTGTAAGGCTCTGCATTCGCGTTGTAAGGTCAACCGCCTCAATGTCTGGTTTTCCTTTGCTGGTTGAATCCGTCAGCGAAGAAGACCACATTCCGTCAAACTGGTGGATTCCGTCCTCTTTTGTAACGCTCGCATGCTCCGCAATAAGCCCCGAAAGCCCCGAATGAGCTTCCAGAATGCGAACAACCGGCTTTGCCGCAATCAGTCTGCGCAAAGTCGCACGGCGAATATCCGGCGTTGTTCCAATATCCTTTGCGTTTTCAGCAAGCGCGGTGGAATTTATTCCCTTTGTGTACGGAATCTCGACAATCTGGCCGTTCCATTCTTTCATCACCGCAAAACATTCCTCGCGGATTTTTGAAAGATAATTCGTTTTCCAGTCGTCGCCGTGAATCATAAAATCAGGTTTGTATTTTTTCAGGTTCGGAACGTAGCTCCAGTCATCCTGCGGAACAACACGCTCAACACCTTTTATGTCTTCAACAACTTCTTTTCGCTGCTCGTAAGTCAAATACGGAAGTCTCTTGTGGCTAGCAATCGCGCTGTCAGTCAAAAGTCCAATCGTAAGCTCACCCAGTTTTGCGCCTTCCTTGATAATATTAATAATTCCCGGGTGAATAATATCGCCTGTGATTCCCAGATAAACTGTTTTTGGCATGAAATACCTCTCAAACTGATAAAAATAAGGGCGGTCCCAAAAGTTTCGCCTCCGCTCAACTTTCGGTCGCTACGGTCATGGTTTCGCTGTCGCTCCATTCCTCAACTTCGTTTCGGAAAAAGCCTCCGGCTTTCCATTCTCATCGCTACCGCATTTTTCCAAAATAGTTTGTTAATAAAAAAGTGTCAAGTTAACTTGTTCAAAAATTAAAATTTTTGTATATTATTTGAACAGAAAACAAAGAAATCTGTGTAAAAAATGTGTTAAAATACATAAAAAAACAGAATCTGTTGAACAAAAAACGGCGGTTTTTGTGCTTTCAAAAAAAGAATTCGACATTTTAAGTCTTGTCGAGGCAGAAAAAAAGAAACTTTCTCAGCGTCAGATTGCGAAACTTACAGGTTATTCTGTTGGAACTGTGAACACAACATTTTCTGAGCTTGTGGAAAAACATTTTATTGATGGCGACAAAATTTCAGAAAACGGCTTGAATGCGTTGGAGCCTTATAGGGTTCGGCGGGCGGTTTTTCTGGCGGCAGGATTCGGTTCGCGCCTTGTTCCGATTACGCTGAACACACCAAAACCTCTTATCCGCGTGCACGGAAAAATGATAATCGAATCTCTTCTGGATGCGGTTGTCTCAGCCGGAATCGAAGAGATTGTTCTTGTGCGCGGTTATCTTTCCGCACAGTTTGACCAGCTTAAATACAAATATCCGAACATAAAATTTGTGGAAAACCCGGCCTACAACGAGGGAAACAATATTTCTTCACTTTTGGCGGCAAAAAATTATCTGGAAAACGCGTATATCCTGGAATCCGACATAATCCTGAAAAATCCCCGGCTTGTCTCAAAATATCAGTATCAGTCAAATTATTGCGGAGTTCCATGCGAGCGCACGGACGACTGGTGTCTTTCTGTTGAAAAAGGCAGAATCAGCGGAGTAAGCGTTGGTGGAACTGACGGTTTCAGGATGGTCGGAATTTCATACTGGACGGAAGAGGACGGAAAAAAGCTTGGCGAATGCCTTGAAAAAGTGTACAAAATGCCAGGCGGAAAAGAACGTTATTGGGATTCAGTTCCTTTAACATATTGCAACAAGGATTTTAATCTGGTTGTGCGCAGCTGCTCGTTTGAAGATTTTACAGAAATTGACACTTACAATGAACTTAGGGCGGTTGACGGCGCATATAATATATAAAACGAAAGGAATTAGTACGGAAAATGTTAGAAATCAGTGGAATAAAAAAATCTTTTGATGGAACTACAGTCTTGGATGACATTTCTCTTGAAATCGGCGACTCTCAGATTGTCTCAATTCTAGGTTCTTCCGGGGGCGGAAAGACAACGCTTCTTAACATAATCCTTGGGCTTCTTCAGCCTGATTCAGGAAAAATTATTTTTAACGGAAGCGATATCACGAACACACCGATGGAACGCCGCGGATTCAATATTGTCTTCCAGGATTATGCGCTTTTTCCGAATCTTACCGCATACAAGAACATTGTCTACGGTTTGCGCAATTACCCGGAGCGCTCGTCAAAAGAGGAAATTGAGGCCTTGATTGACCTTCTTGATTTGCGCGAGCATCTGAACAAAAAAATCGACCAGCTTTCAGGCGGACAGAAACAGCGCGTCGCCCTTGCCCGCACAATGGTTATGAAGCCGAGAATCCTGCTTCTGGATGAGCCGCTTTCTGCGCTTGACGGCGTAATCAAGGAATCAATAAAAGAAAAAATCGTTACAATTGCAAAAGAATTCCACCTTACAACGATTATTGTTACACACGATCCGGAGGAAGCCCTTACAATCAGCGACAAAGTTCTTATCCTGAACAAGGGAAAAATCGAGCAGTTCGCAAAGCCTTCTGAAATCATCAGGAATCCTAAGAGCCAGTTTGTGAACGACTTTATTTTAAAGCAGCTGGAAGTAAAAAAGAACAACATCTACAAGCTTTTCAGTCTTTAGTAGCCGTTCGGGCTGGAACATAAAAAAGGAATTTTAAATGACAAAAATAAAAGATATGTTCAAGGAAATAAGAAACAAGCAGATGCGCGCGGCTTTTTACGTTGTGCTTCTTTTCTTTTTCGTTTTTATTTTTATTCCGGGAATTGTGCTTTTCAAGAATGCGTTCACGTTGAATTCCGGGGCGTTCAGCTTTAAGAATGTGGTTTCTGTCTTTGCCGGCGGAAAACTTCAGACGGCTTTTGCGCACAGCGTAAATGTCTCACTTTTAAGCGCGCTGATTACAACGGTTCTTGC
>DLKK01000063.1:14131-20651 GCA_002478955.1 Treponema sp. UBA7590 | reverse complement strand
ACTCTTGCGGTTTTTCCGATGCTGATTCCTACAATCACTTACGGTTTCGCGATAATCTATTCATTCGGAAAAAACGGTCTTCTTACAAAACTGATTGGCAGGCAGTTCTTTGATTTTTATGGATTCAAAGGACTGATTTTTGGCTATGTGATTTATACTTTTCCGATTTCGTTCACGCTTTTGACAAACACAATGGCTTATATTGACAGAAGATATATTGTTGTCTGCCGGCTTATGGGCGACAGCCGCCTGAGGAGCTTTTTTACCGCTGTAATCCAGCCGCTTTTGGGAACGATTGCGGTTTCTGTTGTGCAGAGTTTCTTTTTGGCGTTCACTGATTTTGGTATTCCGGCTTCTATCGGCGGTCGGTATACGGTTGTCGCAGGGCTTTTGTACAACACAATGCTTGGAAGCCTGCCGGATTTTCATCAAGGTTCGGTGATTGCGCTATGTATGCTTTTCCCTTCGATTGTAAGCATTCTTCTTTTGAATTATCTCCAGAAATTCAATGTGCGCTACAATAAAATCGCAATCCACGACAATCAGCCGGACGTTTTCCGTGACATCATCTGGACGTTCTTTTCAGTTGTCATCTGCGTTCTGATTCTTTCATCATTTGTTGTGGTTTTTGTGGCTCCGTTTGTTGCCGAATGGCCGTACAACAACACTTTTACGCTGAAGCATTTTGTCTCGGTCTTTAATGATAAATCCCTTGTGCGCGTCTTTAAGAATTCCCTTGTGATGAGTTTTTTCACCGCAGTTTTTGGAACTATTCTTGTTTACGCGAGCGCGCTGGTTTCAGCCCGGAACAAAGGTCTGATTCACGGCACAAAGATAATAGAAGCGATTGCCCAGGTTTCAAACACGATTCCGGGAATGGTTCTTGGCATCAGTTTTCTGCTTGCATTCAGAAAAACGCCGCTCCACAACACGCTTGCGATTCTTGTCTGCTGTAACTTGGTCCACTTTTTTGCGACTCCATATCTGATGATGAAAGCGTCGCTCGACAAAATGAATATTTCATGGGAGACAACAGCGCGCATTCTTGGCGACAACTGGATAAAGACTGTTGCCCGGATTATTACGCCGAACGTTATGCGCACTCATCTTGAGATTTTCTGCTATCTTTTTATAAACGGAATGGTCACAGTAAGTGCGGTGGTCTTCCTTGCCGGAGCCAGAACGATGGTAATCACCACAAAAGTCCAGGAACTTCAGCATTTCGCGAAATTCAACGAGATTTTCATACTTTCTCTTCTGATTCTTGCGGTTAACCTTGTGATAAAAAGCGTAAAAGGAATTGTGAACAAAAAACAATAGAATACGTCCGCATTTTGAATTTGATTACTACCGCTTTTAAAATCGTTTTACGTCGCTTTTCGTATCTGTTTACTGGAGTAAAACGAAACGGACTACGGCGTAAGTTGATTCAATTTGCTGTAGTAATCCATTTCGTTTTGCTCAGTGGTTTGATTTGAATTGTTAGAGCGTTTTGCCTGAACTTTATAAATCTTTATTTTTCTTCTATAATAAAGCAGTTTTATTTATTGTCTTTTTATTGGGGTATTTTATGTCTGGCATACAGCAGAGGGCGGAATTACAGGCGCAGATTTGGAAGATTGCAAACGAGGTTCGGGGCGCGGTTGACGGCTGGGATTTCAAGCAGTTTGTTTTGGGAACGCTTTTCTATCGTTTTATAAGCGAGAATTTTTCAGATTACTTTGAGGCGGACGACGAAAGCATTGTTTATGCAGACCTTGACGATTCAATTATTACTCAGGAAATAAAGGACGATGCGATAAAGACGAAAGGATATTTTATCTATCCGAGCCAGCTTTTTGTGAACGTCGCAAAAAACGCAAATGACAATGAAGCCTTGAATACAGATTTGGCGAGGATTTTCTCCGAAATTGAAAAATCCGCGATAGGCTACGATTCTGAGCGGAACATAAAGGGACTTTTTGCGGATTTTGACACGACAAGCAACCGGCTTGGAAACACTGTAAAGGAAAAGAACACGCGGCTTGCGGCAGTAATAAAGGGCGTTGCAGGCTTGAATTTCGGCAGTTTCCACGAAAACCAGATTGACCTTTTTGGCGACGCCTATGAATTCCTGATTTCAAACTATGCGGCGAATGCCGGAAAGTCCGGCGGAGAATTCTTCACGCCTCAAAATGTGTCAAAACTCATCGCGCGGCTTGCAATGCACAGGCAGGAAAATGTGAACAAGATTTACGACCCCGCGTGCGGTTCAGGCTCGCTTCTTTTGCAGGCAAAAAAGCAGTTCGAGGAAAACAAAATAGAGGACGGATTTTTCGGGCAGGAGATAAACCACACAACATACAACCTTGCCCGGATGAATATGTTTCTGCACAACATAAACTACAGCAAGTTCAAGATTTCCTTGGGCGACACTCTGATAAATCCGCAGTTCAAGGACGACAAGCCTTTTGACGCGATTGTTTCGAATCCGCCGTATTCAATCAACTGGATTGGAAGCGATGACCCGACTTTGATAAACGATGACCGCTTTGCTCCGGCAGGAGTTCTAGCCCCAAAATCAAAGGCGGATTTTGCATTTATTCTTCATTCATTGAGCTATCTTTCAAGCAAAGGCCGGGCTGCGATTGTGTGCTTTCCCGGAATTTTCTACCGTGGCGGCGCGGAACAGAAAATCAGAAAATATCTTGTGGACTCAAACTTTGTGGAAACAGTAATCTCGCTTGCCCCGAATCTTTTCTACGGAACTTCAATCGCTGTGAATATTCTTGTCCTTTCAAAGCACAAGACTGACAGCAAAATCCAGTTCATAGAAGCCGGCGAACTTTACAAAAAAGAAACGAACAACAACGTTCTGACCGACGAGCATATCAGCAAGATTATAGAGGCGTTTGATTCAAAAAAGGACATTCAGTATTTTTCAAAATCGGCGGAACTTGAAGATGTCGCGAAAAATGACTACAACCTTTCCGTTTCAAGCTACGTTGAAGCCAAGGACATCCGCGAAAAAATCGACATCAAGGAACTGAACTCAAAAATCAAGGAAATTGTCGCAAGAGAAAATGTTCTTCGCACTGAGATTGACAAGATTGTCGCGGAGATTGACGCTTCGGCAGGCTCAGCGACCAACTGATATTATGGAGAATAGATGAACGAATCAAAAATTATCACGGCAAATAACGAATACAAAAAATGGATTGCTAACGTAAAAAGACTGATAAAATCCACTCAGATAAAAGCCTCGGTTGCGGTCAATGAAGAAATGCTTGAACTTTATTGGAGCATAGGGCATGACATAAGCGAAAAACAGCTTGATTCAAAATACGGAAGCAAATTTTTTGAGACCCTTAGTGCGGAAATAAGAAAAGATTTTCCTAATACACAGGGATTTTCAGAGCGAAATCTGCGCTATATGAAACAGTTTTATATTTTTTATAAAGATATTCTGCACCAACTTGGTGCAGAATTTGAAAGCAGAATATTCACAATTCCCTGGCGGCATCATATTGAAATTTTCACCCGTTCAAAAAGCACTGAAGAAGCCCTGTTTTTTATTGAAAAAACTAAGCAGAATGGTTGGAGCCGTGCAATGCTCATCAATATGATGGACACGAAAATTTTTGAAACTCGCGGTAATACAGTTAATAATTTCTCTCTTACTTTGCCAAAAGAGGACAGCGAATGTGCTAAGCAAATTTTACAGGATTCTTATAAACTGGATTTTTTGACTCTCCGGGAAGAATACGAGGAAAAAGATCTCCATAAGGCTTTGGAACAGAATATCACGCAATTTCTGCTGAAACTTGGAAAGGGCTTTGCCTATGTCGGAAGCCATGTTCCGTTTGTTGTAAATGGAGATGAGTTCGAATGTGATTTGCTTTTTTATAATCTGAAACTTAGGCGCTACATTGTCGTTGAACTTAAGGTCGTTAAGTTTGAGCCGGAATTTGTGAGCAAGCTGAATTTTTACTGCAATGCGGTAAATCACTTGATGAAAGAAAAAATAGACAAAGATACAATCGGGCTTTTGATTTGCAAGGAAAAGAATGATGTTGTGGCGCAATGGACAGTAGAAAAAAGCAATGAGCCGATAGGAATCTCAACTTACGAACTTACAAACATAATTCCGCAGGCAAAAGACATCCTTCCGGACACAAAAGATATAGAAAAATCTCTTCTGACAGAGGAAACCGGCAAATGACCAACACAAATGAACTTTTATATGTGAAGACTGGCAGCCTTTTAAATGATGCCCGTAGAATTATTGAATCATCTCGTGCAAATGCGGTAAGAAGCATTGATTTCTGCCGTGTTCAAATGTATTGGAATTTAGGAAAAAGAATATTTGAGGAAGAGCAAAACGGAAAAGAGCGAGCGGAGTACGGCGCATATATTATAAAAAATCTTTCAGAAAAACTTGAAAAAGAATTTGGCAGTGGATTTGGAAAACGCCAGCTTGAACAGAGCCGTCAGTTTTATCGCACCTATCCAATTGCGAACGCATTGCGTTCGCAATTAAACTGGACTCAATATCGTTTGTTAATTCAAATTCCAAATCCTGAAAAACGTGAATATTATGAACTAGAGGCAGTAAACAACGGCTGGACAGGCCGCGAGCTTGAACGGCAGATAAATTCTCTTCTATATGAAAGGCTTTTAAAAAGCAATAATAAAGAAAATGTCCTGGCTGTTGCAAAGAAGAAACGAATTCCAGAAAGTCCTTTGGAAATTATAAAAGACCCGATGATTCTTGAATTTTTAGGACTTGAGAAAAAGCCTGAATATTACGAGAAAGATTTTGAAAGTGCGCTGATTGAACACCTTCAGCAGTTTTTGCTTGAGCTTGGAAACGGTTTTAGCTTTGTAGCAAGGCAGAAAAGACTTCTTATAGAAGATGATGAATATTTTGCAGATTTGGTTTTCTATAATCGGCTTCTGAAATGCTTTGTTGTAATAGAATTGAAGACGCATAAAATAACTCATGAAGATTTAGGACAGCTTCAAATGTATGTAAACTACTTTGACAGAAATGAGAAGCTCCCCGAAGAAAATAATACAATCGGAATTCTTTTGTGCACGGCAAAAAATGATGAAATGGTAAAAATGACTTTGCCTGAACAGAATAAAACAATTCTTGCAAGTAAATATGAGCTTTATCTTCCGTCTGAAGAAAAACTAAAGGAAGAACTTAAGAAACTGGCAGCGGCACAGGATAAATTAGGGAAGCTTTTAGAGGAAACCTACAAATGACCAGATTGAATGAACTGATAAATGACCTTTGCCCGGATGGGGTGGAATACTATTCTTTTCAGATATTTTTTGATGAAATAAAAGGAATGGGAGGTGTTTCAAATAAATGGGCAGAAAAAGGTAACTGTAGATTTATTGATTATTTAAACGCATATAAAAATTTAAGCATAGATGTTAATAATTTACCATATGCAACAGTAAAGAATTCAAATCAGGATACTCTTAAAAAAGGTGATATTCTTTTTACTTCGGCATCAGAAGTACCAGATGAATGTGCTATTGCATCAGCAATAGAGAATGATATTGAAGAAGGTATATTTCTTGATGATCATTTGTTTGGACTTAGACCTAAAATTGAATTTTCGTCTAAAATTATTACTGGATATTTAAAACATTATTTTCATACAATTGAATATCGTAAGGCTGTATTAAAAGCAGTTAGAGGTGTAACTAGATTTTATATTTCTAAACCTGATTTTATGAAAATTGTATTCCCTGTGCCGCCTCTTCCGGTTCAGGAGGAAATCGTGCGGATTCTTGACAAATTCACGTCGCTAGAAGCGGAGCTAGAAGCGGAGCTAGAAGCTCGTCGCGTTCAGTATAAATACTACCGCGACGAGCTTCTAAAGCCAAAATTTGAAATTCCGGTCGTGAAGCTCAAGGACATTGCAACGGATTTTTACAGGGGTTCCGGAATCAGGCGTGACGAAATCACTGCGGAAGGTGTTCCGTGCGTGCGCTACGGCGAAATTTACACGACCTACAACATCAGCTTTGATAAGTGCGTTTCGCACACAAAACTTGAATACGTTCAGTCGCCAAAATATTTTGAGCACGGAGACATTCTCTTTGCAATTACCGGCGAGAATATCGAGGACATCGCAAAGTCGGTCGCCTACACAGGAAACGAAAAATGTCTTGCCGGCGGAGATATTGTCGTGATGAAGCACAATCAGAATCCAAGATATTTGGCGCACGTTCTTGCCACAACAGAAGCGAGAATTCAGAAAGGCAAGGGAAAGGTAAAAAGCAAGGTTGTTCATTCGAGCATTCCGTCCATTCAGGAAATTGAAATTCCGCTTCCGCCGCTTGACGTGCAGGAACGCTGGGCAAACATCCTCGACAACTTTGACGCAATCTGCTCCGACCTTAAAATCGGGCTTCCGGCGGAAATCGAGGCGCGCAAAAAACAATATGAATATTATCGTGATTTGCTCTTGACATTCGCAGAACGCGGCAACACAATCCTCACAGAACAGAACAGAACAGA
>DLKK01000063.1:4103-14039 GCA_002478955.1 Treponema sp. UBA7590 | reverse complement strand
ACAGAACAGAACAGAACAGATGAGATAAAACTGCTCCAGTATGTTTTTGGATATGCTGTTGTTCGGCTGGGAGAAATTTGTCAATTATATGCAGGTGCGACACCAAGTACAAAAAAGCCGGAATATTGGGAAAACGGCATAATTCCGTGGATGAGTTCTGGCGAAGTCAATTTAGGGCAGATATTTGCAACAGAAAAAAAGATAACCCAACTTGGATATGATAAATGTAGCACAAAAATGGTTCCTGCAAATACTGTTGTTGTAGCCCTTGCCGGACAAGGAAAAACAAGGGGAACTGTGGCTATAACTAGAATTCCATTATGTACAAATCAGTCGTTATGTTCTATTTTGCCAAATGAAATGCTTGATAGTTACTATTTGTATTTTTATATGAAAGGTCAATACGAAGAGCTAAGAAGAATTTCTTCTGGAGAAGGAACTCGTGGCGGACTGAATTTGAAAATGCTCAGTGATGTGCAAATTCCTCTTCCCCCTCTTGCCGAACAGGAACGGATTGTAAAAATCCTCGACCGCTTTGAAAGTCTCTGCAACGACATTTCCGCCGGGCTTCCCGCAGAAATCAAAATGCGCAAAAAGCAGTACGAGTTTTACAGGGATAAATTGCTGTCGTTTAAGGAAAAAAGTTGAAAATAATACAATTGCATAGTATATTTGTTGTACGGAGGTTTTTATGACTTTAGCGAACCAAAAATATTATACGATAGATGACATTCCTGATTCTCCCGGAAAAAGAGTTCTTCTGAAAATTCTTAATTCTCCAAAAGCTGATGTTGAAAAGCTTCGGAAAATTGCGTCTGACTACGAGAAAACAGCTCTTGAAATGATGAAAAAAGAAAAAACGGAAGCAAAAAAATGATTTTTTTACCGATTGAAACAGAACTGTTTTATTATGAGCATTTACTGGATTCTTCTGATAATTTAAGGTTGATACAAAAATTTTATGTGGAAAATGAATCTGGTTATGGGCTTGAGAGGTATTTAAAAGAATTTGCTAAAATTGATGAAGAAAATGGTTCTGCAAGGACATATCTTGTAAAAGATAAGATTACCCATGAACTTGTTGCTTATTATTCTTTGAAAACAGGTCTTTTTACTGTAGATGCTGGAGATGATTATTTTTATTCAATTTCAGCAGTCGAGTTATCTAATTTTGCTGTAAATTCTTCGTACCGAAAGAATCACCCAAATGCAAAAAATTTAGGCTCCACAGTTTTTTGGGAATTTATTTTGCCTTTGATAAAGTACTTAAAGACTTTTGTCGGCATTCAGGCTGTTTATATTTATGCACTTTCAGAAAACAAATTGATAGAGCATTATAAAACAATGGGATTTAACAGGCTTGACGTTCAGGATGAAAAATTCGTTCATTCTCACGTAAAACCAAAATATGACGAAGGTTGTATTTTTATGTATCAAACATTGTAAGACTCTTGTGTTAAGGAAATTATCAAAGAGGCTTAATATGGACTAGTGCAATGGGAAAGAAAATCGCAGTTTCGATAATCTGAAACACGAAAACAATGGTATAATATTCAAAGTGGTGGCGGACTATGATAAATACTAAAAACTCAAAGATTATCACAGATTCTGTTTTTTCTGTTGTGAATCCAACTTCTATTATTCTTTTTGGGTCTTATGCAAAAAATTTGGAAACTAAAGACAGTGATATGGATATTTGTGTAATAACAGAAGAAAATAAAAATCCGTTTGATATAATGACAGCTCTGCGGTTAAAGCTTTTTGATAAATTGAATGAAGCTGTTGATATCGTTGTTTATGACAAAAATTCTTTCGATTCAAGAAAAACTGTTGTCAACACCTTTGAACATGAAATTTATTCTACAGGAGTAAAACTGTATGGATGATTTTAATGAATGGATTAGCTATGCAAAAAAAGATTTGGAAGCCGCAAAGTTTTTGACAAATATGCATCCTCAGCCATTGGAAATTATTTGCTATCATTGCCAGCAGTCTGCGGAAAAATCAGTAAAGGCATTGATTATAAAAAACGGCATTCAGATTAAGAAAACTCATGATTTGCTTTTGCTGTTGCAAGATTTGAAAAATAAAATTGATATAAATCCTATAAAAATAGATTGTGCGGAATTAACAAATTATTATGTAATTACAAGGTATCCATATAATTTTGGTGACAGTATTGATGAACCGCGAATGAAAAGGGCAATTTGTTCTGCAGAAAAGGTATTAAACTTTGTTTTGGGTAATGCTTTGTAGAATTGCAGTAATTACATTTGATAATGATGATGCAACAAGTTCGATAATTACATAAAAATAAAAACTAAGGAATCCCGAAAATGACAGAATACAAGACAATCGCCGAGTCTCCGAATTACATTGTTTTGGACAAATACGAAAAGCCGCTTATTGTCTGCGAGAACGGCTACCAGTCGGAATTCGATCTGGAACGTGAGCTTGTTGAGGGCTTGAAAAATCTTGGCTATGAATATCTTCCGGACGTGAAAAATTCCTCTGCTTTGCTTTCAAATGCACGCACGCAGATTGAGGAGCTGAACAACGTTCATTTTCTTGACAGCGAATGGGAACGCTATGTTCAGACTTACCTTGACAAGCCCAGCGACACAATGGACGACAAGGCGCGCAAGATTCACGACGATTACATTTGCGATTTTGTCTTTGACGACGGACATATTCAGAACATCTATCTTATAGACAAGGATAAGCTTCTTCGTAACAAGGTTCAGGTAATCCGGCAGTTTGAGCAGACAGGCACTCATCAGAACCGCTACGATGTTACGATTCTTGTGAACGGAATTCCTATGGTTCAGGTGGAGCTGAAAAAACGCGGCGTTGCAATCCGCGAGGCGTTCAATCAGGTTCACCGCTACAGCAAGGAAAGCTTCAATTCCGAACATTCGCTTTACAAATATCTTCAGGTTTTTGTGATTTCCAACGGAACTGACACACGCTATTTTGCGAACACGACAAAACGGAACAAGAACAGCTTTGACTTTACAATGAACTGGGCAAAGTCCGACAACTCGCTCATAAAAGACTTGACCGATTTTACGCAGACTTTCTTTCAGAAAAACACTTTGCTCAATGTTCTTTTTACTTATTCGGTTTTTGACACGACAAATACGCTCCTTGTAATGCGGCCTTATCAGATTGCGGCGACAGAACGCCTTCTGTGGAAAATAAAAAGTTCTTATATCGCAAAAAACTGGAGCTGCACGGAAAGCGGGGGCTACATCTGGCACACAACAGGCTCCGGAAAAACGCTTACGAGCTTTAAGGCGGCCCAGCTTGCGACACGGCTTGAATTTATTGACAAGGTTTTCTTTGTTGTTGACCGCAAGGATTTGGATTATCAGACGATGAAGGAATACCAGCGTTTTTCGCCTGACAGCGTGAACGGCTCGGAAAGCACCGCGGGACTTAAGCGAAACATTGAAAAAGACGACAACAAAATCATTGTTACAACAATCCAGAAACTCAACAATCTGATGAAAAGCGAGGATAATCTTGAAATCTACCGCAAGCAGGTTGTCTTTATTTTTGATGAGTGCCACCGCTCTCAGTTCGGTGAGGCTCAGAAAAATCTTAAAAAGAAGTTCAAGTTTTATTACCAGTTCGGATTCACAGGAACACCGATATTCCCGGAAAATGCGCTCGGTGCGGAAACCACGGCCTCAGTTTTTGGCAGGCAGCTTCATTCCTACATTATTACAGACGCAATCCGTGATGAGAAAGTCCTAAAATTCAAGGTTGACTACAATGATGTTCGTCCGAAATTCAAGGAGATAGAATCTGAGCAGGATGAGAAGAAGCTTTCCGCGTCGGAAAACAGGGAGGCTCTTCTTCATCCTGACAGAATAAAGGAAATCACGCAGTACATTCTTGAGAAATTCAACCAGAAAACGCACAGGACTTTTGGAAGCGCGAACGGATTCAACGCGATGTTCGCAGTGAGCAGTGTTGAAGCCGCAAAAATGTATTACGAGTCGTTCAAGAATTTGCAGAAGAATAAAGAAAAGCCGCTGAAAGTCGCCACGATTTTTTCATTTGCGGCGAACGAGGAGCAGAACGCAATCGGCGAGATTCAGGACGAAAGTTTTGAGACAAGCGCAATGGATTCAAGCTCAAAGGAATTTCTGGATTCCGCAATTGGCGATTACAATAATCTTTTCAAGACAAATTTCAGCACGGAAGGAAAAAGTTTTCAGAATTATTACAGGGACCTTTCAAACCGCGTAAAAAATCAGGAAGTTGATTTGCTGCTCGTTGTCGGAATGTTTCTCACTGGTTTTGACGCGCCGCGCCTCAACACGCTTTTTGTTGACAAGAACCTGCGCTACCACGGCCTGATTCAGGCTTACTCACGCACGAACCGCATTTTCGATTCCACAAAAACATTCGGAAACATTGTTACTTTCAGGGATCTGGAGCAGGCGACGGTGGACGCAATCAAGCTTTTCGGGGCTACAAATCATATAATCCTTGAAAAAAGCTATTCGGAATATATGGAAGGTTTTTGCGACAAGGAAACCGGCGAGACTTGCCGCGGATACATTGAGGTGGTAAAGGAGCTTGAGGAAAAGTTCCCGAATCCTGATGAAATCATAACCGAAAAGCAGAAAGTCGAATTTACAAGATTGTTCGGAGAATACCTGCGTATTGAAAATGTCCTGCAGAATTATGATGAGTTTGCAGGGCTGAAGGCGTTTCAGAGAATTGACCAGAACGATGAAAAAGCCGTTGAGGAATTCAAGGCAAAATATTATCTGAGCGATGAAACTGTTGCAGCGATGAAGGGCGTGAAAATTCCTTCCGAACGTGCGGTTCAAAACTATAAGTCAACTTACAATGACATACGCGACTGGCTTCGCAATCAGAAAGAATCCGATAAAAAAGACGCTTTTACAATCGACTGGGATGATATTGTCTTTGAAGTTGACCTTTTGAAATCTCAGGAAATCAATCTTGACTACATTCTTGAGCTGATTTTTGAGAACAACAAAAAGAACAAGAACAAGGAAACGCTTGTTGAGGACGCACGCCGCCTTATCCGGTCAAGCATTGGAAACCGCGCAAAGGAAAGTCTGCTCGTGGAATTTATAAACAAGACAAACCTTGATGAGATAAGCGACAAAGCGACACTTATAGATTCATTCTTTAAATACGCGCAGGCAGAACAGCTGCGTGAAGTGAACGAACTGATTGCGGAAGAAAAACTGAACCCGGAAAAGGCAAGGCACTATATCGCAGTTTCATTAAAAAAAGAATTTGCAAGCGAGAACGGGACTGAGCTGAATTCGATTCTTCCAAAAATGAGTCCGCTGAACCCGAATTATCTGACAAAAAAACACACTGTTTTTCAGAAGATAACGGCTCTGGTGGAAAAGTTCAAAGGAGTGGGCGGAAGTGTGTAAGAAATCTTTATTTCTCCAGTTCCTTCACAAGGTATGGAATCGCCTTTTCAAATTTTACGCCGTACCAGTGGTCTTTGTCATCAAGAGTTGCTTTTATTGACTCAACAACAAAGTTCGCCGCGATTTTAGCTGATTCAAGCAGAGTTTTTCCGTTGCAGAGCGAACCGGTAAACGCCGAGGCAAAAACATCGCCTGTTCCGTGCATTTGTACCGGAAGTTTTTCTGTGAAATAATATTCAACAGATTTTCCGTTGCAGACTGCGGCTCCAAGCTTGTCTTCTTCAAAGCTTACGCCTGTAAGAACCACATTTTTTGCGCCAAGTTTTAAAAGTCCGGCGCAGATATTTTCAATATAATCCTTTTTGTAGTTTTCACTGCGATATTCAGTTCCCAAAAGAAAAGATGCTTCTGTAATGTTCGGAAGAATCACATCGGCTCCGTTGCATAGTTCCGCCATTTTTTTTGGAAAATCCTCTGCAAAACCCGGATACATTTTTCCGTTGTCTGCCATTACCGGATCAACTATAACAAGCGCGTCTTTTCTGGAGGTTTCCTTTATGATTTTCTTGATTATAGGAATTTGAGCTTCAGAGACATATCCGGTATAAAATGCGCTGAAAGCTATGTTTTCATTTTTCCATTGATTCAATATATTCTCCATGTCTGGCGTTAAATCGTTGAAAGTCCACGATTTGAATGCTGTATGGTTTGAAAGGACTGAGCTTGGGAGTACCGCGGTTTCAATTCCGCAGGCAGAAATAACAGGGAGCGCGACAGTCAAAGAACATTGCCCGACACAGGAAATATCCTGGATTGTAAGAAGACGTTTATCCATAAAAATACCTCATCTGTAAGATGTCTCTAAAATACACAAAATCTGATATTATTCATATAATCATTTTGAAAGAATTTTTATATAGCCAGATTTGTAAAATTTCAGAAAAATCTTCTGCCGGCGCGATTTGTGTTGTTTTCATTGTAGGTCATATATGACATAATAAAAGTATTCTTAATTTTTAGGATATTGATATGAAAAAAATCAGACTTTTTGGTGCGCTTTTGGCGTGCGCTGCGCTGTTTTCTGGCTGTTCAAAGAAAAATCAGGCGGAAAAGCAGGTTATTATTTATTCAAATGCTGATGACGAGGCGGTTGTTTCTGTAAAAAAGGCACTTGATGAAAACGGATTTGCCGGAAAGTATATTTTCCAGTCGTTTGGAACAAGCGAGCTTGGAGGAAAGCTTTTTGCCGAAGGTTCAGACATTGAGGCGGATCTTGTTACAATGAGCTCATTCTACATTGAAAGTGCCCAGCAGATGAACAATATGTTCAAGGATTTGACTTTTGCGGCAGACTCGACAGTTGAGCATCCTGTATTTTATACTCCGCTGCTTGCCCTTCAAGGCGCTGTGATTGTGAACACAAAGCTTTTAAAGGAAGACAAGATTCCTTACCCGAAAAGTATAAAAGATTTAGGAAATCCTGAATACAAAAATCTTGTTAGCGTTGTTGACCCTATGGGAAGCACAACTGCATGGCTTATGGTTCAGGCTCTTGTCTCAGAATATGGGGAAGACGGTGCAAAAGAAGCCTTAAAGGCAATCTATAAGAACGCAGGTCCGCACCTTGAACTTTCAGGTTCTGGTCCGATAAAGAAAATCCGTTCCGGTGAAGTTGCCGCAGGTTTTGGTCTAAGACATCAGGCTGTTCGCGACAAAAAATCCGGACTTCCTATTGATTTTGTTGATCCGACTGAAGGAAATTTTTCTCTTACAGAATCTGTAGCCGTAATCAACAAGAAAAAATACAATCCGCTTGCAATGGAAATGGCTGAATGTATCATAAAAAATGCACGTGCCGACATCATAAAGGATTATCCGGTTGTTCTGTACAAAGGCGAATCTGTGGATGCGGAAAACCAGGCTACAAACAGCAAAGTTTTCCCGGAAACACTCACAACAGAACTTCTTAAAAAGCATCAGGAACTAAGCGAAAGCTGCAAATAAAATTTTACTTAAAAAATCCAGAAGGGCGAAGTCTCGCCCTACGTCCGCACTTCGTTGCGGCCTACCCACTCACCTAGGGGCTTCGCCCCTAAAACCCCAAAAAAAAATCCTGCGGAATTTTTAGTTGTCTGCAGGATTTTTTACTTATTTATTTTCAATCTTGCTGACCATAAAATCAACAATATTTTTTAACGGCTTATTTTTTCCCATCCGGAAATATCAAAAAGTCCGTTTTTTATTCTATATCCGTCTTTCAATGGTAAAGTATATCTTTTTTCTATTGAAATTAAAGTATTATCATTGGCTTTGCTGTAACTCCAAAAAACATTGACACCATTGCTTTTGTCTTGTTTTAACTTTTTATTCAGGAATGGATTCTTAAGTTCTGGAATGATTCCGTCTGAAGCTAAAAATACCGTGTCAGCATTAGTCATAAACTTATTGTCAACTTTTATTTCTAAGTCAGAGTTAAAATCTTTCACCATAAGAAGAGGATTAAAATAAAGCATTTCGTTGTTGTAAAAATCTGTTTCTCTGTCTGAGCCAGATTTTATATTTTGGGCACGTCCGTGGTCTGAGGTAATCACGATTCTTGTATTATCAAAACATCCATTTTCTTTTATTAAGTCAATCCAAAGACCGATTTGTTTTAAGGTTGCAACAAAAACTTGATAATACATGATTGTTTCGTCATTGGTTGAACTCAGAATTTTTGAAATCTTATCTTTTTTAATTTTTTCTGTTGAAAGTTCATCGTAATTATCTGTATTAATATAAGCCGCATAATGAGGTGCCTCATTTCCTATAAAAATAAATTCTTTTTCATTTGATGAAAAATCAGTGAGATTACACAAAAAATATAATTCTGAAAAACTATTCAAGAAAGATTCACTGTCTTCAAAGTCATTATTTTTTGTGATTACATAAAAATCGTATCTTGCTTTTGGTGCTAAAACCTGTAATATAGAAAAGTTGCAAATAGCTTTTCGGCATATTTCATCAAATTTTAAGCTTTGATTTTTTTCTTTTTCATATCTCCTTATAAATTTTTTGAAAATTCCATATGTTTTTATTTCTGGATAATTTTCAAATTCTCGGAAATCATTTTTTCCCCTGAAATCTGTAGCTGGAAGCCCAGAAATACTGACAGAAAATCCATTTTCAAAAAAAATTAATGGCATAACAAGTGCCGATTCATTGTATTTTTCTTGCAATGGAATATCGTTACGGTTGTTCATATTTTCTGGAGTATAGTCGTATCCGCCCATCATTGCTGGTGAGCCATAGAGAGTTGCGTGTCCAAAGGAAACTGTGTTTGGAAAATATGTAAAGCCTTTAAATTTTTCAGCAAGTTCTGGCATTTCTTCTTGAAAAATCGGGAAAAAAGCAGAACAGGCTCTATCCAAGAAAAAGACAACAACATTTTCTTTTGTTTTGCTCAAATGAAAAATCGGTTTGATGTCACCGTTAAAATTGTCTGCATTTTGTTTTGAGATGTTTTGTTTATAAACATCGAAGACTTTTTTTGTTTTTATTGCATTTTTCAATGAAATGATAGAAAGAGAGATCAACAAAATTACAGAAACATAAAAGCATTGATTTTTTTTCTTTGCAGCAATAAGAGCAATGGCAACAAAACTTGTCAAAGACAAAATATTTAGAAGGTAATGTGATTTTCTAAGAATATTGCTTTGAATATTAAAAAGAACATTCAAATTCCCATATTTAAATTTAAACACAAACGCATTTAACACTGCCGAAACAAAAAGCGTGAACATAGCTTTAGTCATAAAAACTTTCGCATTTTTATCAAACATTTTGTATAGCAAAAGTGGCCAGACAACACAAAGTCCTGTAAAAAGCAATACTGAAGTCTTGACGTATGAAAATGGACTTTCCGTGTTTCCAATGAATGAAAATTCTGCGGCATCGGAAGAAATCACATTTAATGGAAGCGTTAGACCAAGCAAAACTGCAAGTCCTATGCATGAAAATAAAAACAGCGGGAAATATTCTTTTGGTTCTGTCTCTTTAATGAATCTGTCTTTTAATTTTTTTGAAAATTTAAAAAGAAATGGCAATGCGCATACAAAAACTGCGGCTAGAGTCAGTAAAATTTTCTTTGAGAATTTCGCATCAGGTCTAAAAATCCAGAAAAGCAGAGACAAGAAAATTGAAAATATTGAAATCAGAATATGAAGGATTTTTCCTGGATTTTTGCATGATTTTACTGTGTTCTTTGCAAGTGAAAATAAATTATTAAAAATCCAGTAAATTACAAGTCCGCTTGGTGAGTTGTACAAAAGAAAAAGAAATACAAGAGCAAGTCCATAGATTTGTATTTTTTCTCGAAATGACGACTGTTTTGAATATGAAATCCCGGAAAAAATATTAATCGCCGTCATTAAAATCGGCAAAATATTTATAAAAAAAGTCCGTCCAAAAAACTGAAAACTAAAAATCCGGTCAGGCTCAGAAAATGAAGATACTATACTTTTTA
>DLKK01000063.1:258-4044 GCA_002478955.1 Treponema sp. UBA7590 | reverse complement strand
GCCGCAATAAAAAACGGAATCTCGATTAAAATTGAAAGAGAACTTTTAAAAGCATATATCGGATGATAATGATTTTCCTTATAAAAAGTCTGCAGAATCATAAAACGCTCATCACCAAAGAAAACGGCTTTTATTCTCTGTATGCCAGGTTTTAGTTTCTGCTGAATTTTTCTTTCCTTGTCCTGCAAGCTGTCTGCAATATTGTAGATTGGCAAGGCAAGAAAATTTATAGCAAGGCTAACGCCCACAATTGCTCCCAGGATTCCAAGAAACGGAAGTTTTCTTATAAAAAAATTGAAAACCCAATCGATTATCAGTTCGATTGGAGAGATAAAAATATTGTAAAAAATCATTTTTGTCCTTCTCTGTTCGGCTGAGTTTCAATCTTGCTGACCATAAAATCAACAATATTTTTTCCAGCTTCGCCTTCGTGCATCCAGGCTTCGGCTTTTGCGGCGTGGCGGGCTTCTTCAAGTTCCTTGCTGTCGCTTACGGACTGAATGACTTCTTTTATGTTTGAAAATTGTTCTTCTTTTAATTCTGTTCCGAACTTTTTCAAAACTGAATACTGCCACAATTCTTTTCCGTCCAAATCGTAAGCATCATATGGGCGCAAGTCAATTCCGGCATTTACGTACATAACAGGCTTGTCGCAAAGGAATGTGTAGTCAAAAATGATTCCAGAAAAATCAGAAATCATTATATCGGCTTTTTTCAAAGAGAAAATATTCTGCCGCTCATAGTCCCACACAACATTCGGATTGTCCTTGTAGCGCTCTGTAAGGCGTTCGAGCATTTCTGCCTCTGATTTTTTTGACTGCGGGTGAGGGCGCACAATAATTCTCCAGCCAGTTTTAGCAAGCGGGTCAAGAAGTTTTTCACCGTATTTTTTAAGAAGTCCAACATCGCCCCAGCTTGGTGAAACAAGAACTGTGAACGGATGGTTTTCTTCCGCCGGAATCTCCGCGATATTCTGTTTATACACGTCAAGATAAGGGCAGCCGACTGTAACAAGCTCCTTTTTGTTGATTCCTCGTTTTTCCTCAAGGTAACGAAGGTCAGTCGCCTGATAGTCGCCTGTAAGAAGAACTGAATCGAAAAAATCCAGCCCGAAAAGCCTGTAGGTTGTGGCATCGTTCGGCATGTGGAGAATGTGCGAGTAATGTTTTACGTTTTTGCTTCTTTTAAGCTGGTAAACCTGAAGTCCAGGTGTTGTCATAAGGACAATTCCTGCGCTCAGCATATTAAGTTTTGCAAAAGCAGTGTTTCCTTCGCCGATAAATTCTGCCTTCACATAATTGTATTTCTGCTCAAAAACCGGATCTGTCTTTGAGGATGTAAGATATTCAAGCGGAATTTTTCTTTTTTCAAATTCTTCTACAACTGGCTTAAAAGTGTTCCAGTATTGATTTCCTTCATTGTAAATCACGTATGGCTTGTAGGAAGAATCAACCTGTGCGCTTCCGTCTTTTTTGCCTGAAAAAAAGAATTTTATTTTCAATAAAAGTGCCCGGAATAAAAAGAAAACTGTTGCGGCAGCTCCAATCAAAATGCTGAAAAGCATTGAACCTGTACCCGGGTCGATGTAAAGTGGTAAAAATGTTGTAAAAATCATTGTTTCTCCTGTTGATTTTGCAAATTTGAATATTTTCTTCTGTATATTAACTATTTTATTCCTTTCTGCCAGTTTTTGGCTTCAAAGATATTTTCCGAGATTGTGTACCAGTCATCTTCTGGAACTGTGAATGTGTTCAGTCCGTTTCCGCCCGGCCGCCAGTTATGTGTAAGAACTACGCCGGAAGCCTTTTTTTCTGCCGGTGGAATTTCCTTGATTTCTTTGCCTGTTGCCGGATTTTTTGGATTTTCAATGATTCCTTTTGTGGCAATTGCCGGAACATCCGCGTTGGTCATAAAATCTTCGTTTACAGAAAGTTTTCCTTTTGCATTAAAATCCTTTACCAGAAGCAGCGGATGGTTGTGGTCAGGATTGTAGCCTTTCGGGAATTCTGTCTGCTCAAAGTCCAGCCTGAAGCCTTCATCTGTTCCGATTCCGTGGTCAGCAACAAAAATTATCCGTGAATTGTCGTAGCAGTCATTTTCCTTTAAATACTGAATCCAGTCGCCGAACCGTTTTAGCGCGGCAATATTTCCAGAGACGCTTCGGTATTTTTCAACTTTTGAATGAGTTTTGTCTTCAATGTTGATTGCTGGAATGTAATCCGGTGCCTGAAGTTTCTGTCCGGAGTGAGTTGTGTCGTTTACAATCGCAAAGAATTTGTTTCCTTCTGCTGTAAAATCTGTAAGTTCCGGCATATAGTCAAGCGCAGAATAATAGTCGATGAATTCCATGATGTCAGATGTCTGCTCATCTGAAGACCACCATGAGCCGTCATCGTAAATGCTGTCGCGCGCAAAAAGCGGAACTGCCTTAAAAAGACTGAACCATACAAGGTTTCGTTTAAGGCATGTGCTTGTTATGTTCGGGCGGACTTTGTCCGGGTTTTGCTTTACCCAAAGGTCAGTGTATTTTCGCTCAACATTGAAACCTTCGATTTTTTCATAAGGCGCACAGATTGACATATCAGGAATCCAGCTGTAGTTTGCCCAGCTCAAATCCGAAACTTGCGCTGTAAAATCTGCTTGTTCGGTAAAGATTCGTGGAAGCGTTAGAAGAGCTTCGTTCTGTTTGTCAACAAGACGTTCTGTTTTGCGTTTGTTTATTTCAACTGGAGTATATTCGTAGCCACCAAAAAGCGGAGGAGAACCAAGTAATGTTCCTTGGTTCCAAGAGGCTGTGTTGTGGTAAAGCGTGAATCCGTCGTAAATGTCATACAATTCTGGGAAGGCTTCAAAAATCGGCACAACATAAGAATTTTCCGCGCGGTCAAGCATGATAACGAACACATTTTTTCCTGTCTTTGAGACGTGATACAGCGGACTTATTGTGTCAACTTCCTGTATATCATCGGCAACAGTTCTTTTGTACTCTGAATATCCGTTTTGAATCTGCACAATGTGAACAAGCGAAAGTCCTGTCTCTGCAATAAGGATTACCGCGAGAATTCCGTTCAGAATTTTTTCCTTTTTGAATTTAAGAAGAATAACTGGAATGCAGGCTGCAAAAATTATGCAGAGCAAATTCAGAATTATCTGCCATAGCGGGGCTGAATCAATGCTTTCCGCAAAAGTTATAAGACGCGAAAGAGTTCCATAGTCGCCTGAAAAAACAAACGCATCAATCAAGGCGACAAAAAGAATAACTGGCATTACAACCGCAAATCCAGCCTGAATCCGCGCGTTAAACAAAAAGTATACGCAGCTCATCCAGAACACAAAAAGCCCGAACGTCTGTGTCGTGGAATTGTAGATAAAGTAAAGCGGCGAGCCGTGTCCATCTATGTTTGAAAATTCAACCGGCGAAGACCCGATTATAAACGAAGGAATTACAGTTCCTGCAAAAAGACAGAGCGCAATGCTTGAGACAAGGAAAATTCCAAACCTCGCTTTTTTGTTTTCTGTGAGCGACTTTAAAGTTGTGTCCAAAAGGTGCGATATGAATTTCACAACGAAAGGAACTGCCAAAAGCAATGTTGCGACCGCTGCAAGCAAAATTCGTTTGTGTAAAAATCCATGATGAACAAAAAGAACATAAAAATCCAGCCCGAAGATTGCCGTCGCAAAAATAATGTACAGAACTTTTGCAGGATTCTTGATTTTATAGAAGATATTCTTTACAAGGGAAAAAACATTGTTCATCGTCCAGTAAAGAACAAGCCCTGCTGGAGA
>DLKK01000063.1:0-154 GCA_002478955.1 Treponema sp. UBA7590 | reverse complement strand
CATCGCGATTGGAAGCACATTTATCGGAAATCCGCCTATTGAAAAAAGCGCGTCCTGGGCGCCCATGTCGCGTATAAAAAGAAACGAATAGCCACGCAAAGACTCAAGGTTTGAAAGGAACGAGTAAGCCGCCATAAAAAACGGAATCTGAATC